>CAKZQO010000247.1 GCA_937140905.1 uncultured Spirochaeta sp. | reverse complement strand
TACTGGTTCAGTACAAAGATGAGTTAGCCCAATGGGCTGCGTAGGTCCAGGGGGTACCATGTATCTTAAACTACCAGGGAATTGAATGAAAGGGGGAAAGGGGGATACTATGGTTTCATGAAATGCCATTTTTGTGGAACTATTCTCGAAGAGACAGCTCCCATCTACCGATCGTCCCTCTGTCCAACCTGCGGAAAGGAATTGAGAATTTGCCTGAACTGTAGATTCTATTCGCCTGGTAGTCATTGGGATTGTCGGGAGACGATTCAAGAACCTGTGTACGACAAGGAACGGGCCAATTTTTGCGAATATTTCAAGCCCGTCATCGGGGAGACTCAATCGAAGGAACACACCAAGGGAAAGGATTCCTATGGACGGGATAAATTCAACAGCCTCTTTAAAGAGTAGTTCGGTATCGATAGTGGGTACGGATCCTATTGCATTTTTCGATTCTGGGGTCGGTGGGCTTCCCTATCTCCGATGGGCGAAAGAACATCTGCCTAATGAAAATTACGTGTACCTGCTAGATCGGGCCAATTTTCCCTATGGGACCAAGACGAAGGAAGAGGTACTAACGATAGTTCTAGACGGGATCTCTCGATTGATCACAAAGGTGCGCCCTAAGATCATCGTCTTAGCCTGCAACACTGCCACGGTGGTGGCTCTCCAAAAATTGCGAGCCCTTTATCCTGCAATCCCTTTCGTGGGGGTGGTTCCCGCAGTAAAACCCGCTGCAGAGCGGACTCATGGAAAACGGATAGGAGTCATGGCTACCAATCGAACCCTGCAAGATGTGTACCTGGACAATCTGATCAAGCAGTTCGCCCCCCATTGTGAGGTGGTTCGAGTGGCAGGTCCTGGAATCGTGGAATTCGTGGAGCAAAAGCTTTTCCAGTCTACTCCCGAGGAGCGATATTCCATACTGAACGATGCCATACGGGTTTTAAAAGAACGCAAAGTGGATGAAGTTGTGCTGGGTTGTACCCATTTCCTGTACCTGGAAGAAGAGTTGCGGTTAGGCTTGGGGGAAGAAATCGAGTTGATCGATTCTCGGGATGGGGTAGGGCGACAACTTGTAAAAGTCCTTACTACGAAATCCATCCCCAATTCGGAACCGAAGAAAAGGGACCTGCTCTTCGTTACCGGTACTTCCCCTATAGAAGAACGGTACTATACCTTCGCTCGAATGTTTGGTTTGGAGGTCGCAGGGGTATTGTGAAAGAGGGTAGGATTCTGGAGAAGGAGCAACCACGAAAAGGGATTGTGCTCTGGGGTGCGAACAATATTTTCTATGTGTCCTATGACCAGAGAGAGTGGGCCTGTTACATCAAAGGGAAGATTCTGAAAGATGCAGAGGAAGAGTACAATCCTCTGGCCGTGGGGGATGAAGTTTACTTTGAAGAGGACGGAAAAGGAAAAGGTCGGATCCTTTCCCGATTTCCTCGAAAGAATCGGATAGCTCGTTTCAACAAAAAAGGCAAATGCCCGCAAACCATAGCTGCCAATATCGACCAGGTGCTGGTGGTTACCTCCCCAGAAGAGCCCCCCTTTCGTCCTCGATTCATCGATCGGGTATGTGTCGCTTCGGAGATAGAACGGATTCCTGTGGCCATCTGTTTGAATAAGATCGACTTAGGGGTAGATGGTGTAAACCTGAAAAGGTTGGAAGTTTTTAATCAACTAGGATACCCGGTCCTTTCAATTTCAGTTCGCACAGGAGAAGGACTTTCCCAATTGCGGGAGTTCCTCTGGAATAAACGCACGGTTCTTTTGGGTCAATCGGGCACTGGAAAAACAAGTATCCTCAACGCCCTGTTACCTGGCAAAGAAAGAAAAGTAGGTCCCATTTCGGAAAAGTACAACAGGGGAACCCACACGACAGTTTTAGCCTATATGGAAACAGCCTCTGAAGGTTGGCAGTTGATCGATACGCCCGGGGTTCGGGAGTTTGAGCCGGTAGGCGTATTGGCTTCGGAATTGAGTTGGTACTTCAAAGACTTCCTACCCTTCCGGGAACGTTGTCAGTATCCAAACTGTACCCATACCCTAGAGCCGGAATGTGGGGTAAACGATGCGGTAGAGAAAGGGCTGATTCATCCAGACCGGTACGAAAGCTACCTTCGCCTATATTTTGCTCTGAAAGAAAGAGAACGGATTTTATACCATGAATGAGCATACCCTCCGGATCCTTGATTTCCAGCTGATTACCGAGGAAGTCAAGTCCTATGCTTGGAGTGAGGATGGAAGAAGGCGCATCCAATCAGAAAACTTCTTTACTACTCGGAAGGAACTGGAAGAGTTCAGAATACTAGTAGAGGAGTTTCATCAACTTTACGAACGAGAACAAGAGCTTCCTGCATTCTCTTTTCCCGAGATCGAAGAGATCATGCGGGTAGCCGAGAAGCCTGGTTCCCAATTGGAGGGCATCGAAATTGCCCAGGTTCTTCGGTACCTACGATCCGCTGGAACATTGAAAAGTCTTCTCTTGAAACAGGGAGGGATCTTAAAGGAGGAGGGGGAGGATCTTCCAGATCTAGGAGATCTGATCAAATACGTTTCCCGATTTCTAGATCCGGATGGAAATCTCAAAGAACAGGAAATCCCTTCTTTGCGGAGCATTGGAGAACGTATTCGGCATCTTCGTAGGGAGATCGAGAAACTCACCTATGGATATCTTCAAAACCCTGGGTACCGAGGGTTTTGGCAGACCGATACTCCAACGCTGAAAGATGGTAGGGTCGTGTTGCCTTTAAACGTGAATTTTAGGGGAAAGATTCGGGGAGTAGTTCACGAACTTTCTTCTCGAGGGGCAACCCTATTCATCGAACCCCTAGAGATTTTCGAGAAGAACAATCAACTGGTGGACGAAGAGAATGAGTATCAGCTAGAGGTAGGCAGAATTCTCCGAGAACTCACAGGCAGAATTACCGAACGGAGTTTAGAAATTCAGTTCCTCCGAGATCGAATCTCCTTTCTGGATAGTCGCCAAGCGCGAGCCTGGTATGGGAAGGTGCATCACTGTCAATTTGCCCTTCTTTCCGAGGATCAGTTATTCCTTCACAAGGCCCGACATCCCCTCCTGCGGGGGGAAGTTGTACCGATCGATATCGAGTTTCCTTCAGGAAAGATTCTTGTTCTTTCGGGACCCAATACGGGGGGGAAGACAGTTGCGTTGAAAACCCTCGGTCTTCTCGTGTTGATGAATCAGTTTGGCATGGAGATCCCTGCCTTAGATTCTACTCTTCCTCTTTTCGACAATGTGTTCGCCGATATCGGAGACGAGCAGTCCCTGACCGAATCCCTATCCACCTTTTCCGCCCATATTCGGAACCTTACCGAGATCTATCGATCCTGTACCGAACATTCCCTCCTACTTCTGGACGAATTAGGTTCCGGTACCGATCCGGAAGAGGGAGCGGCGCTAGCCATGGCCTTCCTAGAACGGTTTCAGGAAAAAGGTGTGTTTCTCTTTGGAAGCACCCATCTGGGGGAGGTAAAGCATTTCGTCTTTTCCCACCCCGGAATGATGAACGCTTCAGTAGAGTTCGATGTGAAAGAACTGAAACCTACCTATAGAATCGTGTTGGGAATCCCGGGCCCTAGCTATGCCTTAGAAATCGCTGAACGATGCGGAGCTCCCTATTCGGTGCTTGAGTTGGCTCGATCCATTCTACAAAAGGGGACCTCTGAATCTCAAAGACTGATGGAAGAACTCTTTCGACAGGCCCAGGAGTATCAAACCCGTCTACAGGAAGTTAAGAATCTTCAAGAAGAACTTAAGCTTCGAGAAAAGGACTTAGAGGAACGGGAACGGCAGTTGAAACTTCGGGAAATCGAATTACGAAAACAAGGAATACGGGAACTACAGTCATTTCTAGGAGAGGCTAGGAAGGAATTGGAAGCGCTCGTCCGTGAATTACGGGAAGGAGAGTTAGAGAAAGAGAAGATCCGAAAAGCCCAAGAATTCGTGCAGAAGGTACAAGCTACCGTTTCCCATCAGCGGGATGTCCGGGAAGAAGAGGAGGAACGTTTTATTCGGGTGTCTCCTTCCATCAAACTGTCTCCTGGGATGGAGGTGCGGCTACGAAATCATCGCCAGAAAGGAATCCTGGTGAAACAATTGAAAGAAAACCTGTGGGAGGTGAGTATCGGACCTCTACGGATGCGGATACCCGAGTGGGAAATCAGCGAAGTGCTGGCAAATCCAAAACCTCCCCAGGTAAGTATTGAAGAAACCTTTACTGTCGATACCCCTAGATTGGAACTGGATGTGCGAGGAATGCGGGTAGATGAAGCGTTAAAAGCTGTTGAGAAGCAGTTGGATGGGGCTGTTCTTAGAGGCTTAAAGGAGTTCAGCATCATTCATGGGAAAGGGGAGGGGATTCTACAGAAGTCCATCCGTGATTACCTTTCCCGATGTCCTTTGGTAGAGAATTTTTCTTTTGCCTTGCCAGAAGCTGGAGGAACGGGAAAGACCATTGTGCGAATGAAACTGGGATAATAACCTTGTCATGGTAGGGATTTCTCATTACTATTATTCCCGCTATGCCTATAAAGGTCCTCTTTGGAATAATGAAGGAAGTTCTATCAGAGTGGCAGGTATGGGTAGGTGGGTTTGTGTTTTTAAGCTCCGCATTCTTGATTGGCAAGGTAACGAAGTTTGACAAAAAACCAAAAGTTAAGGTTCGACTTCCAGAGGAAACGATCCTTTCTTCCGGAGGAACTCAACCTGTTCCCCCCAAAGGAGAAGTATGAAATATAGAAAGCTGTTTCTACCCAGTATCGTGGGAATAGTGATTTTTTCCTTGAGTTCATGCATAGACCTGGAAACGAAGATAGAACTCAATCAGGATGGGTCTGGGAAACTGGAGCTGATATATATCGTATCTTCTGCTCTGGTACAACTCGGTTCTACTGCATCGCCTAGTGTGAACTTGCCTCTTCCCATTGCAGAAGGGGATTTTCGACAAACCGTTGCTTCCATTCCCGGCCTTACCCTACGATCCTATGAACGAAAGGACGAACCCGATAAAAGCATCATTAAAGCTTTTCTTACGTTTTCCTCCCTTTCGAATTTGAACACTCTATTTGGAGGGAAAGAACCCGTCATTTCTCAGACCCAAGAGGGCGCCGATCGGGTAGTGGAGATTGTGATTACGTCCGGTAATCCGGGTGGTCTGGACCCAAAGACAAAAGAATTAGTCAACGCTTTTTTCCCTACCTATTCTTTAAAATTCCACTGTATTCTTCCGGGGACGGTTAAACGGACCTCCTCCACCCAAAGTATCGTGCAAGGCAATTCTGCTCAGCTATCCGTTCCTATCCTCCAGGTTCTGGAACAACAAACACCGTTAAAATGGAAAATTTATTGGTAACTATAGATATTTTTATGTTGAAATTTCCTTGAATCATCGTGTAAAATCTCGCGCAGTAGGAAGGGGTAGCATGGATATTCAATTGAAAGAGTTGATCGAAACGATCAAGAAGGACGGAATTGCTTCAGCGGAGGCAAAGGCTGCCCAAATTATCGCAGAAGCAGAACGCCAGGCAGAAGGGATTCGAGAGAAGGCCCAAAAAGAGGCAGAACGTTTAATTCAAGAAGCTAAACGAGAAATTGCTCGAACAGAGCAGGCCTCACGAGATGCCCTGGTTCAAGCGGGAAGGGATCTGTTGCTAAGCTTAGAACGACGGATCGTCCAGTTGTTCGAAGGGGTCTTAAAGGCTGCAACGCAAGAAGCGATAGAGGGAGAAGGTCTTGTACAGATCCTCACGGCCCTCGTGACCGCTTGGGTAGAGAAGAATACCCCGGAGATTGAGATCCTTCTTTCCCCGAAGGATTACCAGAAACTAGAGAAAGGGTTACAGGCTAGGTTAGCCAAGGAATTGAAAAAGGGTGTGGTCATCAAGCCTTCACCCTCGGTTGAGTCGGGATTCCGAATTGGGGAAAAGGATGGTTCCGCATACTATGATTTTACCGCGGAGGGCTTGGCTGACATTCTATCTGCTACTTTGAGTCCGAGATTGGCGGAACTCTTGAAAAAAGCTTCGAAAACTGAGGGCTGACCTTGGCACAGTATTACTATACAATAGCGGCCCTTCCCTATCTTTCTTTCGATGCCCCTCCTCCCCTTTCCTTAGAAGAGTTCAGGTCCTTGTGTAGGGATACTCTTACCGAAACGGATTGGCAGATCCTTCAAGAGAGTTCTCTCTTTGGAGAGGAACTAGGAGAGAATGAACTTCTTTCCCGATGGCATCGATGGGAACAATCTTTCCGATCTGAGCTTGGCCGTCTACGGGCCGCCAAACTAGGGATGGAGTCCGATTCAATTCCCCGGATAGTCCCCGAATCAGGCAGGGTACAAGAACTCGCACGGGCGGCATTGATGGAAAGTTCTCCTGCCGTAGCGGAACAACTCATTCTCAAGGGTTTTTGGGATGTGTTGGAGGAATTGGAGGTAAACCACTTCTTCGATCTGGAAAAACTATTAGTCTACTACCTCAAATTGCAGATCCTTCACCTCCGGGCACAACGGAATCGGGAAGAGGGAGTAAAGAACTTTACTTCGATGTATCACCGGATTCGCGAACAAAGGGAAAATCCCATCTTGGAACGCTGGAGTGCACAATGACGGAAACAAAAGGTAGAGTCGTAGGTGTAAACGGAAACATGGTTACGGTTGCCTTTGATGGCCTAGTAACCATGAACGAAGTAGCCTATGTAGTGGTAGGTGAAAAGAAACTGAAGTCCGAAGTGATCCGAATCCGAGGTAATCTAGCAGACCTCCAAGTATTCGAGATCACTCGCGGAATTGGAGTGAACGATCCAGTAGAGTTCACGGGGGAACTCCTCTCGGTTCGGTTAGGTCCTGGATTGTTGCAGCAGATCTACGATGGTCTACAGAACCCTCTTCCCGAACTGGCGGAAAAGTGCGGTTTCTTTCTAGAACGAGGGGTATATCTTTCTCCCCTTTCGGAAAAGAAAACGTGGGCTTTCACCCCAACCGTCAAGGTAGGGGACGTGGTACAGAGGGGGGATGCGGTCGGAACCGTACCCGAAGGAATTTTCAAGCATCGCATCATGGTTCCCTTCAGCTTTTTAGATACCTATACCGTAAAATCCATCCTTCCGTCCGGCGATTACCGGATCACCGACACAGTAGCCGAATTGGTAGACTCCAAGGGGAACATACATCCCATAACGATGAGTTTCGAATGGCCGGTGAAACGACCTATCACCGCATATGCGGAACGACTGCGACCGGATAAACCGATGGTGACCAAAATTCGTATCATCGATACCTTCATCCCCGTGGCGCTGGGAGGGACATACTGTATTCCTGGTCCCTTTGGGGCAGGCAAAACCGTCCTCCAACAGGTAACTAGCCGCAACGCCGAAGTGGATATCGTAATCATCGCAGCCTGTGGGGAGCGAGCGGGGGAAGTTGTGGATACCTTGAAAGAGTTCCCTCTCTTAATCGACCCCCGGACCGGCCGCACCCTAATGGAACGGACAGTGATCATCTGTAATACTAGTTCTATGCCTGTGGCGGCTCGAGAATCATCCGTATACACGGCGGTAACCATTGCCGAATACTACCGCCAGATGGGGTTACATGTTCTTCTATTGGCAGACTCTACCTCCCGCTGGGCTCAGGCCATGCGAGAAATGTCGGGAAGGTTGGAAGAAATTCCGGGTGAAGAGGCTTTCCCCGCCTATCTGGAATCCGTCATTGCCAGTTTCTATGAACGGGCGGGTATTGTTCGTCTACGGGATGGTTCCATTGGTTCGGTTACCATAGGAGGAACGGTAAGTCCGGCGGGTGGAAACTTCGAGGAACCTGTAACCCAGGCAACGCTAAAAGTGGTGGGCGCCTTCCATGGATTGTCCCGGGAACGATCGGACGCCCGTAAATACCCTGCCATCCATCCACTTGAAAGTTGGAGTAAGTACAAAGGATCGGTAAATAAAGAGATGACTGAGTATGGTCGGGATATCCTTTTCCGGGGAAACGATGTGGCCCAGATGATGAAGGTAGTAGGGGAGGAAGGAACTAGCCTCGAAGACTATATTGTGTATCTGAAAAGTGAATTCCTTGACGATGTGTACCTGCAGCAGGATTCCTTCGATCCAGTAGATGCGGCCGTGTCTACCGAACGACAACAGTATGTATACAACCTGATCTTCGATGTTCTTTCTACCATTTTTAATCTGGAATCGAAGGAGGAGGCCCGGAAGTACTTTAACCAACTCCGGCAAAAATTCCGGGATTGGAACGGAACGGAATGGGAATCAGAGGAGTTTGCCGGCAAAGAGAAGGAAATCCGAACCTTGATTGCGGAGAAAAAGAAGGGTACCGAAGAACTCGCCCTAGAAATCCTGAAGAAAGTATCCGGGAGTTAGGAGTAGGTCCATGCGGAAAGTATACAGCAAGATAGAATCAATAGCGGGGAACGTCATTACCGTTTCTGCCGAAGGGGTTCGATACGGAGAGCTGGCCGAGGTGAGTTCCCGGCATGGGAAGTCCCTCGCCGAGGTGATCCGCTTGAAGGAAGACAAAGTATCCCTCCAGGTGTTCGCGGGTTCCCGGGGTATCTCTACAGGAGACGAGGTTCGTTTCTTAGGGCACCCCATGCGGGTATCTTTCTCCGATAACCTCCTGGGAAGGATCTTCGATGGATCTGGACGCCCTCGAGACGGAGGGACCGAACTGGTAGAAAACCTGATTGAAATTGGAGGCCCTTCGGTGAACCCGGCCAAACGAATCATCCCCCGAAAGATGGTTCGCACGGGTATCCCCATGATCGATCTGTTCAACTCCCTCGTTGAGTCGCAGAAGTTGCCAATCTTTTCTGTATCGGGAGAACCGTACAACCCTCTCCTTGCGCGGATAGCCATGCAGGCGGAAGTGGATATCATTATTCTGGGCGGGATGGGGTTGAAGTACGACGATTACCTGTTCTTCAAAGACACCTTGGAGCAGGGAGGAGCGTTGAGTCGATCCATATTTTTTGTGCATACGGCTTCGGATCCTATCGTTGAATGTCTCCTTGTCCCCGATATTTCCCTCGCAGTAGCGGAACGGTTTGCCCTTAAGGGAAAGCGGGTACTTGTTCTATTGACGGATATGACGAACTTTGCCGATGCGTTGAAGGAAATCGCCATCACGATGGAACAGGTTCCCTCCAACCGGGGGTACCCGGGAGACTTGTACAGTCAGCTAGCGGCCCGGTACGAAAAAGCGGTAGACTTCGAGGGAGCGGGTTCCATCACGATCTTAGGAGTCACTACCATGCCGGGGGATGACGTGACTCACCCGATTCCCGATAATACTGGATACATCACCGAAGGACAGTACTACCTCCGAAATGGCCGGATAGAGCCCTTCGGATCTCTATCCCGCTTGAAACAGATGGTGAACAAGGATACTCGGGCAGACCATCGGGCATTGATGGATGCCATGATCAAATTGTACGCCGCCTATAAAGAGTCTCTGGAAAAGAAATCGATGGGATTCCGCATGTCCGAATGGGACAACAAGCTTCTCAAATATGGTGCCATATTCGAGAAGGAAATGATGGATCTATCGGTAAATATTCCATTGGAACAAGCCCTAGACAATGGTTGGAGGATACTAGCCGAGTGCTTCACCAAGGAAGAAACGGGTTTACGGTCCGACTTGATAGCGAAATTCTGGCCTGTGAAGTAAGGGTATGGCACGGATTAAGTACACGAAGAATGAATTAAAGCGACAGAAGGATGCTCTCAAACGGTTTCAGCGGTACCTTCCTACCCTCCAACTGAAGAAACAGCAATTACAGATGGTGATCCGGACAGTGGAAGCCCAAGAGAGACAGAAGCGGGAAGCCCAGGAAGAAGTGCGACGGGCCATCGATAGTTGGATCGAGGTATTCGGAGAACCAATCGATCTTTCGATGCTGGTCAAGATCGAGCGAATCGAAACAGAGGTTGGAAATATAGCGGGGGTAGATATTCCTGTCTTCAAGGGAATCAGTTTCGAGAAGATCCCTTACGATCTGTTTCGATACCCCCTATGGGTGGATACGGGGGTCGAGTATCTTCAGAAATTGATCGCCTTTGACACGGAAATTGAAATTCTCCAGAAACAGATCGAACTTTTAGCGCAGGAACTCCGAATCACCACCCAACGAGTGAACCTGTTCGAGAAAGTAAAGATCCCAGAAACGAAAGAGAACATCCGGGTGATCCGTATCTATCTGGGAGATCAACAGACTGCTGCCGTAGTCCGAGGGAAGATCGCGAAAAACAAGATCGTTGCCGAGAAGGTGTAGATGCTATGATCGTACCGATGAAAAAGGTATACCTGGTACTTCTCGAATCGAGAAGAAGAGAATCCCTTGTACGACTAAAGAAAGTGGGAGTCGTTCACATTGAGACCCTGGGAAGATCCAGTGAAACGCTCGAACAAATCCAGGAAAAGAGGCAATTTTTCCTAAGGGCTCTCCAAGCACTTCCCTTGGATGTAAAAGGGAAGAAAGCAGATACAGAAAGCCATTCGGAGAAGGAATTTGCTCCCCTGCAGGAAGAACAGATTTACTCGTTGGCCGAACAGATCAACCGTACCGCAGATCAATTACGAGCGTATAAGGAAGAGGCGGACAAGCTGTTCCGGGAGATCGATTTCTGGGATAAGTGGGGGGATTTCAGTCCGGAGGACGTGCGAGAACTGGAACAGAAAGGGGTATTCCTCCGGTTGTATGAAATTCGGGTCCCTATGCTTTCCCATCTTCCCAATGCGGGTTTGAAGATTCTCCTTTGGAAATCAAAAGAGTATGCGGGAATCGTTTGGATCGGCAGAAAGGAATCCGATTTTCCGGAAGGGTTGGAACCCCTTTCCCTCCCTAGAAAGGGATTATCCCTCCTCCGTGAAGACTATGGAGAAAAACGACGGGAGATCGACCGGCTGGAACGGGAGCTTTTCAAACTATCCCAGTATAGAAGGGACCTGGAAAAGATGTTGGAACGCCTTCAGGAATCCCTCGAGTTCGAACAGGTCTGCGCGGACCTGGAACAGGAAGGAGTACTGTTGTATCTTTCGGGGTACGTCCCCGAACCCAAATTGAATGATTTAAAGAAAGCCGCATCAGAAAACGGATGGGGTCTTCTAGTTCGGGATCCCGCACCTGATGAAGTGGTTCCTACCCTAATCGAAAACCCTCGATGGATCCGGATTGTACAACCGGTATTCCAGTTATTGGGAACCATTCCGGGATATCGGGAAGTGGACATCAGCTTCTTCTTCCTCCTGTTCTTCAGTCTCTTCTTCGCCATGATTATCGGGGATGGGGGATATGGAGTAATTCTGTTTAGTCTTTCTCTCTACTTCGCGGTGAAAGAAAAGAAACGAATCGGGGTTGTTTCAGACGGACTGATTCTCCTGTTAGTCATGGGATTTGGGACCATCATCTGGGGAGCTCTCACAGGAACTTGGTTTGGGTTCGAACCCTTTGCCAAGATGGCACCTTTTCGGTGGTTCATCGTACCCTCCTTGTCTTCCTGGAATCCTCGCTCTAGTGAGACCATCAAACATTTTACCTTCATTATAGGAACCATACATCTTAGCATCGCCCATGGGTGGAATTTCCTAAGGGAACTCTCGAAAAAACCCAAAATCCGGGCCTTTGCACAGTTAGGATGGCTCTCGATGGTCCTAGGGTTGTACTTCCTGGTTTTGAACTTGGCGTTGGATTCCCGTAAGTATCCTGTCCCTACTGTTGCGGTGTACATGATCCTTGGGGGATTGGCCGCTGTGTTCATCTTTGGTCAGCAGGAAGGCAACTTTATCAAAGGGGTGCTGAAAGGATTCAGTGGGTTCATTACCACCTTCTTGAGTGGTATATCCGTGTTTTCCGATATTGTTTCCTATATCCGACTATTTGCCGTAGGGTTAGCTTCGATAGAAATTGCCAAGAGTTTTAACGGGATTTCTGCGGGGCTCATGCAGCATCCCGTTGGGATGGTGTTGGGCGTGGTAATCATCATCTTTGGACATGGATTGAACCTTGCCATGGGTGGATTAGCCGTTGTGGTTCACGGGGTCCGATTGAATTTACTCGAGTTTTCTAACCATCTCGGTCTCGAATGGTCTGGCTTTGCCTACAGACCTTTTCGGGAACGGGGGGAAGAGGTAATGTAAAAATTTACGATAGTGCAAGGAGAGAAGCGCATGAACATCGGATTAATGGGTATTGGGGCGGTAATGGCTCTTTCAGCGGCAGGTTCGGCCCTTGGGGCTGGATCGGCGGGTATGTCTGCCATCGGGGCGTGGAAGAAATGTTTTTTACAAAATAAACCTGCACCTTTCCTCCTTACTGCCTTCGTGGGAGCCCCTCTCACACAGACTATCTATGGATTCATCCTGATGAACGCTTTACGAGGCGCGATGGATAAGATGGATCCCTGGGTCATTTTTGGAGCAGGGGTGTTCGGAGGGTTTGCCATGGGCATGTCCGCCTGGTTTCAGGGAAAGGCTGGCGCATCTGCCTCGGACGCGTTTGCGGAAACCGGAAAAGGATTCGGAAACTATATCCTGGTGTTGGGGATCATTGAAACAGTAGCCCTCTTCGTAATGGTGTTTTTGTTAGGCATCATAGGGTAAGGATACTACCGCCAGTTACCCTACATGAAATCCATCGCAGTACAGGTTGGGAGCGTAACCGTTGGGGGGAGCGCTCCCATTTCTATTCAAACCATGTGGAAGCGTCCCCTACTGAAGGTGGACGAAAGCCTCATCGCAGAGGTGAATCGGCTACAAGCGTTAGGGTGTGATATCCTCCGGTTTGCCGTTCCGGATATGGAAACTGCCGATCTACTGGGGGAACTGGCTTCTAGGGTTTCCATTCCCCTTGTAGCGGACATCCATTTCGACTATCGGTTGGCCCTTCGATGCCTCGATTACCCGATAGCGAAGATCCGAATCAATCCTGGAAATATAGGTGCCCGTTGGAAAGTGGAAGAAGTTGTGGGAAAGGCAAAGGACAGAGGGGTTCCCATCCGAATAGGGGTGAATCATGGGTCTTTACCCAAGAAATTTCAGGATCTTTCCGATCCTGCGGAGGCTTTACTCGCTGCAGCAGAGGAAGAAATCGAGATCTTGGAAAGCCTGTCTTTCCGTACCATCATCGTTTCCATGAAATCGTCCGATACTGAAAGTACCGTGGAAGCGAATAGGAGATTTGCAAAAGAATACTCCTACCCTCTCCATATTGGTATCACCGAAGCAGGCCCCCTCATTCCCGGGATCGTTCGGAGTACCCTGGCGTTGTCCGAGCTTTTAAAAGAAGGAATCGGTTCCACGATCCGGATATCCTTGAGTGATTCCCCGGAAACTGAAATCCTAACGGCCAAAGAACTTCTTACCGCATTAGGGCTCCGGAAAGGGGGAATTCGAATCATCAGTTGCCCGCGATGTGGTCGGTCAGGGTTTGATGTGCAGGGTTTTTTAAAGGTAGTAGGCGAAAAATTGCAACAGGATCAAAGAAATCTGACCATCGCGGTGATGGGATGCGTGGTGAATGGACCCGGAGAATCCCGTCATGCGGATCTTGGTATTACGGGATCTGGAGATAAGGTGGTGATTTTTAAGAAAGGCAAAATTGTGCAAACTGTTCGTCCGGAAGAGGCCGTGGAAGCTTTCCTAAAGGAGTTCAGAAGCCTTTGAAAACTTGGAAGTGTTCCTACTTAGGAATCTTATTATTCTGTGGTTCTACTCTGTTCATCTTTCCTCAGGCTACCTCACAGGATCAACCTGAATGGTACCTTCTCGAAAAGGGACGGGATGCGTTCCGGAAGGGAGACTTCGCTGAAACCTTAACCCTCTTGAAACGATTTCAAGCAACGCATGGGGAAAAACCAGAGGCAGTTTTCCTGACCGGTCAGGTGTACGAGGCAGAAGGGGAGAATAGGCTCGCTCAGAAGTACTATGAAAGGGCTCTGGAATTGAGCAAACAGTTCTATGTGCTGGAAGACAAATACCAGGTACTGTATCGATTAGCCCATATGTACCTGGCAGAGAAGCGATATAAGGAATACGAGAGCATCCTGCTTGAAATTCTACGTGACCATCCGGAAAGTAGGTCCGAACGGTTCGAAAAGTTCAGGAACTCTCTCTCCAAGTTGGTAACTACCGATGGCTTTAATGCTGCTCTTCAGTTGTATAGGCTAAGGAACGACTTTGCCACTCGAGCGAATCGCGAATTAGGAATCTTTTACTGTCGAACCCGCAGGTCAGACAAGGCAATACTCCACTTGACCCTTTCCCAAATCGGGATTCTCTCCACCTTAATCGAAGAAGTAAAATTCATCGACCCAGGATATCAGTTCAAGGATCTGAAAGAGCTACTGACCCTTGCAGTTTCTAGGCCCTATTTGAGAGGATACTTGAATGAGAGCGGGGGTTGGGAGGGATTCTATTTTCTTGCATCTTCCCTCTACTTGCATGGAGTAATGGATCAGGCAAAGTTGATCTGGGATCTTACATCGCAGTTCGCAGAGGGTGAGATGAAGGCTCGGAGTCAGCGTCAGTTGCAAAAGCCTCAACCGGAACCTTTGATTGGCTTTTGACGCAACATGGACAAGATCATCATTCGGGGTGCCCGGGAGCATAATCTTAAGAACGTCAACCTCGATCTTCCCCGCAACAAGCTCATTGTCCTGTCAGGGCTTAGTGGATCGGGAAAATCTTCCTTAGCCTTTGATACTATTTTTGCCGAGGGTCAGAGGAGATATATCGAATCCCTCTCTTCCTATGCTCGGCAATTCCTCGGGAGGTTAGAGAAACCTGACGTGGATTACATCGAGGGGCTTTCACCTGCCATTGCTATCGAACAGAAAACAACCCACCGCAATCCTCGATCCACTGTAGGAACAGTAACGGAAATATACGATTACCTCCGTCTCCTCTTTGCCCGGATCGGAATTCCCCATTGTCCTGTATGTGGACAGGAGATACGGGAACAATCGGTGGATCAAATTATTGATACCGTCCTCTCCTATCCAGAGGGAAGTAGGATCATGATCCTTGCTCCCATACTTCAGGGGAAAAAGGGGGAACATCAACGGATTCTGGAAGATGCAAGAAAAGCGGGTTTCCTTCGGGTACGGATCAACGGGCAACTCCAGTCCCTGGAAGAGCCAATCCATCTGGAAAGGAACAAACAACATACCATCGACATCGTGGTGGATCGAATCGTTCTAGAGGAGGGGAGCAGAAAACGCGTGGCTGAATCCCTCGAAACCGCCCTTGAGATTGGAGAAGGAAGGGTAAGGGTTTTTCGAGTAGATACGGAACCACCAGTAGAACAGTTCTTTTCTCAGAAAAGCGCTTGTCCAACCTGTGGGGTAAGCCTTCCCGAAATACAACCCCGGTTATTTTCCTTCAATAGTCCCTTTGGAGCTTGCCCATCCTGTTCGGGTTTAGGGGTCAGTTTAGAGTTCGATCCCGATCTCCTCATGCCAGACAAAGATCTGTCTTTCAACGAAGGAGGAATAGTACCCTTCAATCCAGAGGCAAACTGGTATCGCAGCAAGTTTGAGTCTTTGGCTGAGCATTTTCACTTCTCTCTGGATACTCCTTTGAAAGATCTCCCTCCGGAGGTGATGAACATCCTACTATATGGGACAGAAGAGAAAGTGAATGTCTCCTATGTGAATCGAGAAGGTAGGGGAAGGTTCGAATACTCAGCCCCTTTCAAAGGGATCCTCGATGAACTGAAACGAAGGTATTTGGAAACTACCTCGGATCATGTGAAAGAATGGCTGGAACAGTTCATGACGAACCGGCCTTGTACCGTATGCAACGGTACCCGACTCAAGAGGGAGGCGTTGGCAGTCACGGTCGGGGGAAAAAATATTTTTCAAGTGAGTTGTCTTACCATCCAGGAGTGTTTCCAATTCTTCGAGACCCTTCCCCTTACTCCTACGGAGCAGGCAATCGCATCCCAGGTGCTAAAGGAAATCATGAATCGTTTGAGGTTTCTCATGAATGTAGGGTTGGATTACCTTACCCTTCAACGAGAAGCTTCAACCCTCAGTGGAGGAGAAGCCCAGCGAATTCGATTGGCTACCCAGATCGGTTCTTCCTTAGTAGGGGTTCTGTACATTCTGGATGAACCTACCATTGGGCTACATCAAAGGGACAATCAACGGCTCATCGATACTTTGCTCCACTTGAGGGACCTAGGGAATACACTGATCGTGGTAGAGCATGATACGCAAACCCTCCTAGCTGCCGATTGGATCGTGGATCTTGGTCCCGGGGCGGGTATCCATGGAGGTTCCATTGTAGCCCAGGGCCCTCCCCAAGAAATACTTGCTCATCCGGATAGTCTTACCGGAAAGTACTTGAGCGGAAGGCTCAAGATCCCTTCTCGACCCCAAAAACGCGAAGGGAACGGACATTTCCTGATTCTCCGGGGGGCCCGGAAGCATAATTTGAAGCACATCGATGTGCGCTTTCCCCTAGGGAAGTTCATCGTCATTACGGGAGTATCCGGTTCAGGGAAATCGAGTTTGCTGACCGACCTTCTATACCCCGCTATTCTCGAAAGGATGGGGAAAAGACCGTCTAGGGAAAAGGATTTCGATTCCATCGAAGGCACTGAGTACATCGACAAGGTGATCCTCATTGATCAAGGCCCCATCGGCCGAACGCCACGATCAAATCCTGCTACCTATACAGGGTTGTACTCTCTGATTCGTGAGATCTTTGCCGCTCTTCCCGAATCCAAAGCCCGGGGTTATACTCCTGGCAGATTCTCTTTCAATGTTCCGGGAGGAAGGTGCGAACATTGCAAGGGGGATGGAACGATTCGTATAGAGATGCATTTTCTTCCCGATGTGTTCGTTACTTGTGAGGTGTGTAAAGGAAAGAGGTTCAACCGAGAAACCCTCGACATCCGTTACAAGGGAAAGAACATTCACGAAGTACTGGAGATGACCGTGGAGGAAGGGAGAGAGTTTTTCAGTTCCCATCCCAGGTTGGTGGAAAAACTAGACACCCTCTATTCGGTAGGGCTGGGATACATCAAGCTGGGACAATCCGCGTTAACCTTTTCCGGGGGGGAAGCGCAACGGATTAAGCTGAGCCTGGAACTCTCCCGCAGGAGTACGGGATCGACCCTCTATATCTTGGATGAACCGACTACCGGGCTCCACTTTGCCGATGTAAAGATGTTGCTGGATGTATTGAATCGGCTGGTGGACCGGGGAAACACGGTGATCTTGATCGAACATCATTTAGATGTGATCAAACAAGCAGATTGGATTATAGACCTTGGCCCAGAGGGAGGGGATAAAGGGGGATGGATCGTTGCCGAGGGGACACCGGAAGAGGTAGCTCTCCATTCCACTTCCCATACGGCCATCCATTTGCGCTCCACATTCCAGGAGAGGGAGTAGGTGTGTGACGGAAAAAGGTACAGGGGTACCGCAACGTCTTCTTGTCCTTTTCAGTATGCTCTTGCTGGGATCGTTATTCTCCCTCCCTATCTTTGGGGAAGGGGAAGCTCCTCCCTCGGAACTGTTCCTACAAACAGTACCCCTGCAAATTTCAACCTCTACATTCATAGAACTTGCCGATTGGTGTA
>CAKZQO010000246.1 GCA_937140905.1 uncultured Spirochaeta sp. | reverse complement strand
CAAATTGGCATTCATGGATCCCGGCACCTACGATCTAGTGTTAGTCCAGGGAACCCAAGGTCCCAAGTTCTTCGATAAAAACCTCGTCGTGGAATCGAACAAGGGTAAAGACGCGGGAGATCTGGCGTTCTAATAAATAAAAAGTTCAAAAGCACTCAGGCCCCATCCTCCCGGGGCCTGAGTGCTAGAATCCTATCGTTTCCTAATGGGCAGCTCTAAAACATAAACACCAAACCGATGTACCGGAGCTGCCCGCCTTTTTTCTTAATCTTTCTACATGTTCAAATCTTTCTACATGTTCAAGCGTTCTACTTGTTCAAGCCGCTTTATCGGGACTGGAAAACCACGCGTACAGACGCAGCTTCATGAGGGCTTTGGGAAGGGCTGTGTCTAAGGGCTCTCGTTCTATAGCCCACGAAGGCTCGATGGCCTGCACTCTTCGCGCGAATAGCGTCATGTCCGGGGGGAGCGCGGCGAAGCGCTTAACTAGCTCTTGCTCCGTCCACATCTTTGATGTTGATACTACTTGTTGCCCTTCTTCTAGTGCCATGTGTCGACAGGGAGCGTACCTCAAATGGCCCCATTTGTCCCGGTCTCCCGCGAACCCAAAGACCCTACAGACCAGAGGCCGGGTTTCGTACACGGTACAGTGGAACTCTCCTTCCGCCCGGTAGAGGGGACAGGGGAAGGATTGCGAAGGCTGGAAAAGACTGTCCCGCCCCTCGATCAATAACTGGCCCGCGATGTAGAGGGCTTCAATCTCCCACATATCCGGGACAAAGCGCTCACAACACCTCCCACAACCAACTGGACACCGGAAAGGGGACGCTTCGATCCATTTTTTCTGTTCCTCTTCCAGCGCCGCATATACTTCTTCCAGGCTCTGGAGAGTGGAGAGGATGCGATCGCTCTGGACCAATGTTCTGAGTTTCTGGGCGATAGTCATATTGCTTTCGCGTTACCTCTAGAAGCGGCATGAGTAGCCACGCCGTCGTTAAACTTTACACCAGAAGCTTCCCATTCAGCGCCCCCAAGCCCGGAATGGAAGAAGAGAGGGGCATCGTGTCGATGCTCCGAGCGCCAAGGAGTGCCAGCTCGTACCGTACCCGGGCCAGCGGGAATCGCGGATTTTCCGTATCCACCTGTATGCTATATACGGTAAAGTCTTTGCCCACCGTTCGGGTCGGTTCGTCCGCGTAAAGGGAGTTTACCCGTAAGAACTCCTCCACCTTCGCCGTCAAGGGATTGGGCACGTTGAACACCACCAGCACCTTGCCCTCCGCGTTGAGGGTCCCGTACAGGTTCAGCAGGAACATATCGAGAAGAGTGGATTTCTCTCGATTCATCCGCACGGATGGATTGATCCAGATACCCGACTCAGACTCTAACAGGGTAGCGATGATCTTGAGCCCATAGTTTCGTATGGCGCTTCCCGATTGGGTGATCTCGATTCCCAGATCGGCACCCCCGTTCTTGACCTTGGACTCCGTCTTTCCCCAGGTTTCATAGATCAGGATCCCTCGGTCGATCCGCGGGGGAGTCTTGTACTTTTGGACGGACCAAGAGGAGGCCAAATCGCTCCTACCTAGGGAAGCAAGTTCCTTCCGCACCCAATCGAGGGCGATGTAGGGCATCTCCGCCACCACCGTGATCAATGGCTTGGTGCGGAGAATCTTTTCCAAGACCTGTCCCGCCGTTATCGCCTCTTCCTCGCCTCGCACGATACCCACGATCTTTACCCCTCCCCGTTTGAGGGAGAGCACTTTTTCCAGGGTAACCTGTACCCCATATTCGATTTCCAATTCCAGTAACCGTTCCTTGATCCAATCATCCCCGCCGATCGCCACGTCGATTTCACCAATGCCGAGCTGAGAACCGAACTCCTGCGGTCGTCCGTCCCAACCGTAGAGGAAGGTAATCCCCGGAAACGTGGTGGGGCCTCCGGCATCGTACCCTTTGGTTCGGAATCCCGCGGCTTCCAGAAGTTGCATCAGGTTTCCTCCCCGGTTCGGATCCGCCAAGGAACCGGCCGGCATACCAATGATCAACGTTTCGCTTTTCTTCGACCCTTCCATGCTCATCGCTTGATTACCTCCAATGTGCCATCCGGGCGAACCTTCCGGTAGTAACAGGATTCATAGGGCGATCCATCCGGCTTTTTCGCGTGGCAAGCTCCCCTTCCCAAAGGGGTTACCAGGTAGAGAAGGGAGTTCTGCTCACAGTTGATTCGAATCTCCTCTACCCGCAAGAGATCGCCGGATGTGAGACCTTTTTTCCACAGTTCGTTCCGGCTTCGGCTCCAGTAGGTAGCGTATCCACTTCGGCGGGTTTCTTCGAATGCTTCCTTATTGGTAAAGGACACGATCAGCACTTCTTTAGTATGGATATCCTGGGTGACCACAGGGATCAGGTTCTTTCCATCCGGGCCAAAATCGAGTTGCAATTCCGTTGTGTATTCCTTACTCATGGAGTGTCATCCTACGAAATCGGAACAGCTCGGTCAAGAGATCGCAAGAACCTAGAAACCGAATCCTTTCTGCGGTTTGATGAAAAAAGTGAATACTTGATAGTAATATGTTAACTTTATATATTTAGTTTATGAAAACGGTAAATGCTTTGTTTCTTAGACACCGCCTGGGAGAGATCCTTCAGGAACTGGAAACCACGAAAGAACCTGTATTGATCCGTAAAGGGAAGGAAATCAAAGCCGCTTTAGTTCCGATAGATGACTTCCAGAAACGATTCCTAGACAAACTGGCAGAAGAAAAGAAAAGAGAAATGAAAGAGAAACTCCGATCATTGGCCGCCCCCAGAATCGGCGCGCTGGATAGCCTTAGCACCCTACAACTGCTTCGGAAAGGAAATCTGTAATGTATATTCTGGATGCTTCGGTAGCTCTCCGATGGTTCTTGATCGAAGAACAACATATACATGCAGAGCGAGTTCTGGACGCGCTTCTTTCCTTTCCCGAACGATTCGCTGTTCCCGAACTGTTTTCCTTCGAGATTCTATCGGTCCTCATCCGCCTGCATCCCCACCCTCTTAATGTCTACAAAGAGGGGGTCTTGCCCATCCTTACCAGCGGAGTCCTTCGCTATCCTATGACGGAGTCCCTAGCAGAAAAAGCCATCCATCTATCCAGAAAGGGGCTTACTGGCTACGACGCGACATACGCGGCTCTGGCGCAAGAACTCCAGGGAGTATGGCTTACCTACGACCAAAAAGCGCACGACCTTTTAAAAGACACAGGCTTATCTATGAATCTCTGGGAATCGTCTATTTGATTCCAAAAGCCCGCACTTCGACCCCCGCAAGGGCCAATCGCGCGCGGATAGCTTTGATCATGTCCACCGCTCCGGGAGTATCCCCGTGCACACAGATCGTGTCCGGACGCAGCTTGAGTTCCGTCCCATCGATGGCAGTTACTTTCCCCTCCACCACCATCTTTAGAACCCGTTCGGCAATCTGATCTACCTCATGTAAAACAGCACCCACGAGTTTCCGGGAAACCAGTCTCCCCTCGGCCGTGTAAGCCCGATCGGCAAAAGCTTCTTCCACAAACGGGATTCCGACTTGCTTCGCCGCTTCTACCATGGGGGAATTGGCAAGGCACACCAGGTAGAGGTTCGGATCCACCGCCTTCACCGCTCGGGCAATGGCAAGGGCCGTACCCAGGTCCTTTTCCGCGCGGTTGTATAGGGCCCCATGCGGTTTCACGTGCTGGAGAGGCACGCCTTCCGAACGGCAAAAACCCCACAGAGCGCCAATCTGATAGATCACGTCCGCCTCGATCTCTTCATAGGATGCGGCCAATTCCCGCCGTCCAAATCCCACCAGATCTGGGTAACCGGGATGAGCGCCTACCGCCACTCCATGCTGCTTTGCCAACCGCACGATTCTTTGCATTGTTTGAGGATCCGACGCGTGGAACCCACAGGCGGCATTGATAGAGGTGACAAAGGGCAAAGTCTCCTCATCATGACCGAGGGTATACACGCCAAAACTTTCCCCCATATCACAGTTTAAATCGATTCTAGGCATACTTCCTCCAAAGTCTATCCACATACGCCCGTACCAGAGAAAGGTGATCCCGCCGCTCTTTCCAGGCAACAATGGCTTCCTCTTCCGTGCAGGGAAAGAACAACACCTCATCCCCTGGTTTTCCCTGAGCCAATAGGTACTGATCGGCTAAGATTACCGTTCCCAGCTTAGGATACCCACCGGTCGTTTGGTGATCCGCCATCATCACGATAGGCATCCCATGCCCCGGAACTTGAATGGCTCCCTTCGCTAGGGCGTCGGACACGATGTCCGCCTTTCCTCTATGATTGATTTTAGGACCTTCCAGCCGGTATCCCATCCGATCGGCCTCATGACTTATACGGTAGGGGGAGTTAAAAAAGGTTTCCACCCCCTCAGGTTCGAACATATCTTCCTGCGGACCGAGAAGCACCCGGAGGAGGATGGGAGACCCATACCGCGGAATGAGCGAAGGAGGAAGGGTGATGGTCGATGATTGGGTTAGAGGCAAGTCTGAATCACGCTCAGGGCGTATCGATTCCACGATCTTTCCCGGTTCATCGCGCGCTTCCACCAAGTTAATCCCTTCCAGGACATCCCCTTCCTGTAATGGCCGGCCTTGAAATCCCCCGATCTTGGCCCGAAGGTAGGTACTTCTGCTTCCCATAACAAGGGGCACATCGAATCCTCCTGCGCAGGTAAGGTACGCTCGACATCCTTCCCGCACGAATCCAAGGATTAAGGTAGAACCCGCCCTCCCATAGAAAGCCGACCAGTTAGGAACTGGCTTTCCATCCAGGGTAGCGCCGCAATCAGCCCCCCCCAGAGCTACCCATCCTTCTTCCTCGAACCGGAGAGTTGGTCCTTTCAACGTGATTTCTAGGAGGGCCGCATCAGGTGGATTCCCCACCAATAGGTTCGTAAGCTCCGCGGCATACTCGTCCATCACCCCTCCGGGACTTACCCCAAAGGCCTGATATCCCCACCTTCCCGAGTCCTGCACAGTCGTGAGTAGTCCGGGATCGAGAACCTTGAGTTTTATCCGATCCGCCATCTGCATCATGGTCGGCCTCCGGACTCTTCAATCTTTCGATACTCCCCTTCTCCAATGGACTTGAACTGCACGAAATCTCCCGGGAAAAGGAGGAAAGGGGTGTCCGAAAAGGGATCGAAAGCTTTGATGGGTGTCCGTCCGATGATCCTCCACCCTCCCGGGCTTTCCATAGGATAGAACCCTGTTTGGGTGCCGGCGATTCCCACCGAACCCGCGGGAATCCGCGTGCGGGGGGTTTCCAACCGGGGCGTAGCGATCCGTTCATCCATTCCTCCCAGGTAAGGGAATCCAGGAAGGAATCCCAGCATGTATACGCGGTAGGTACGGCTTGTGTGGATCTTTACCACTTCTTCCTCTGAGAGGCCTGTGTGCTGCGCCACGAACGCGAGATCCGGCCCATACTCCCCCCCATAGCACACGGGGATGATAACTGTTTTTCCTTGTCGGGGAAACGTCTTTTCCCTTTGAGACCCTGCCTCTGCCTCCAACGCTCCCGCGGGTTCGGGTACATCTATCTCTTGCAGGAGCTGAGTGATCTGCGCTTCCAGAGCCTGCCGCTTCACCTCGAGAGGATCAAAATACACGGCGAGGGATCGATAGGTAGGAACCAGTTCCCGGATTCCTGCCCGCGCGACCTCACTCCATGAGCGGTATTCCTGGCGATAAAAGGTTCCCTGATAGGTGGTCGCCTCCGGGCGGGAAAGGAGGTTCTGGAGGCATCGGGCCAATCGGTGAACCCTCTCGTTCACTTCTGGATCGATGGTATTTCCGAACTCTACTACGACGCAGGCTTCCCCCATCGCGAGAAAACGAACGGAAGGGTTCTCGCTTACACTCATACGCGCGCCCCACGAGAACTACTTAATCATTAGTCTCGGCAGGAAGAGCACTACCTCAGGATAGACGGTGATGAAAGCCGTCATGACCAGCATGATCACGAAAGAAGGGAACGCTGCCTTCGCTATGGAACCGAGGCTTTCTCCCGTGAGCCCATTAATGACAAACAGGTTGAATCCCACGGGTGGGGTGATCTGAGCCAACTCGATCATGATCACCAGGTAGATCCCAAACCAGAGAGGATCGAAGCCGGCAGTCTTGATGAGAGGTAGTGCAATGGGAAGGCTCATGACAATCATGGAAAAGCCGTCCAATAGACACCCTAAGATCAAGTACATGATAGAGAAGATCACAATCAACATGTACTTGGACAGCCCTAACGTGGAAATGAACCGGGTAAGTTCCATGGGGATCCGCAGGTACCCCACGGTTACCGAAAGAAAAGAAGCTCCGCTAACGATCAGCATGATCATACAGCTGGTTTTTACCGAACCAAGAACCGCTTCCCAAAAAATCTTTCCCGTAATGCTACGGGAGAGAAATGCGAACAGGATCGATCCGAGCACTCCCACCGCGGCGGCTTCCGTAGGAGTCGCCCATCCTAGATAGATGCTACCCAGAACCATCACGATGAGGAGTACCACGGGCAGTAACAGGGGGAGAGCGCGGAGCTTGTCCTTCCAGCTCACCTCCTCCACATCCTGCGGAGCCAACTCTGGCGTAATCAAACACCGAAGGAACACATACCCGCTGAATAGGAAGGCAAGGATGATCCCTGGGATTACCCCAGCAATAAATAGCTTCCCAATGCTCACGTCCGCGAGGATTCCGTACACGAGCATCATCATGCTGGGAGGAATAAGGAATCCCAAAGACCCCGCTCCTGCCAGTGAGCCAATCGAGAGGGATTTATTGTAACCACGTTTCAACAGCTCCGGTAAGGTGATCTTTCCTACCGCAGCTGTGGTAGCTGCCGAGGACCCGCTAACCGCTGCGAACAAAGCGCTAGCCGCGATATTCACGTGAATCAATCGCCCGGGAAGCCTATGCATCCAGGGACTCAATCCCTTAAAGAGGTTCTCGGAAATCTTGCTTCGAAACAGGATTTCTCCCATCAGGATAAAAAGGGGAAGGGCGATCATCGTGGAACCACTGGAACTGTTCCACACGATATTGGCAAGGATGGCCCAGGGGTTGGCAGGGGTAAAGAAAGTGAGACCTACGATCCCGACCAAGAACAGGGAGATCCCGATCCAGATCGTTGTTCCCAGAAAAAAGGCCAAGCTCAGAAGCATTACAGCAGAGATCACTAGTAGTTCCACGATTGTTTTCCCTCCCTCAACGTCCCAGAGAAGCAGCCTCGATTTTTTCCTCCTTCGAAGAGGATGAATCTGTAACAGGACTTAGCAGGGCACGAACCGCTTCCGCGCAGAATTGAAGGAAAAGCAAAGCCGATCCCAGAGGGAGCACGGCCTGTGGGATGGCAAGGTAGGTTTCGGAGATCTGCATCGAGCGGCTCTGGTTCACTACCGAGTCCCAGAAAAAGAGAAAGGTCGTACCCGTAAGGACAGCGCTAAAAAGCGCTCCTAAGAGGTATGCGTATATTTCCAGAATCTTTTTCGGCTTTCCTTTAAGCACGGAAAATAAAAACACCATTCGGATATGGGCCTTCTCCTTTAGAGTAAAGGATAGAGCGAAGAAGGTGAGGGCCGCCATCAGGTATCCGCTGTACTCCTCGGTAATATAGAGGGTACCATGGAACAAGGTTCGCACGAGGATTTCGCCCAGAATCAAGAGTAACGCCCCCACGATGAGGATCCCGGACAGGATGCCTCCTGCCCGGGAAAGGCCGTCGCAGAATCGAATGAACCGGTGGTGCATTGTTATTCGCGCCCTACCTTCTTGTTGAACTCCTGCACGATCTTTCGGGCATCCTCTGGAGCGGTTTTTAACCAATCGTCCCGGATCTGTTTCGTTACCTTGGATAGATCGTTCAGGAACTCTTTGCTAGGCGAGATGGTCACGATCCCATTCTTGTTGCAGGTAGCCTCCATATCCTTGTCCAGTTGAGCAACCTTTGCCCACATAATCTCTTCCATCTCCTTGCCCACCTTTATCAATGTGTCCTGGGTTGCCTTGTCTAGTTTCGAAAACTCTTTCAAGTTCACTGTGACTAGATCGGTAGCCATGGTTACGTTAGCGGGAACGTAATATTTCAACACCTCCCAGAACTTGGCATCCACCGCTGTTGGGGTAGAGGTTAGAACCGAATCGATCACACCGGTAGCTAAGGCGCTATACACTTCACTGAAGGGCAAAGGATACGGAGTTCCCCCGACAGCCTGTACCACCAAGGCTCCGTTCTTGTCGTAGGTCCGCATCTTGATTCCCTTCATATCCGCAACTGACTTGATTTCTTTCTTTGTCCAGAATCCCGCCGCGGGCCAAGGAGCGATATAGAGGATTTTCTGGTTCCACTTTTCAGCCGCTTTATCGAAGTAGGGTCGAGCGATATCGTTCAACACTTTTCCTTCCTGGAAACTCTGGATAAGGAAGGGAAGGGTCACTACCCCAAAGAGGGGTTCGTCGCCCGCAACGCCACTGGTAAGCATATCGGAAACCGGTACTAAGCCGTCTCTCACCACCTTGAGGAGTTCAGGACCTTTATACCCTAGCGCTCCCCCACTCTGCACTAGTATCTCCACCTTTCCCTGGGTGGCTTCCTTTACCTTTTTCGCAAACTCTTCCAGCCCTACCGTTTGATGGTTCGCCGGGGGCCAGACTGAGTTGGCTGTCCATTTCACCGATTGCGCCGCTTTTGCTTCCGAACTCTTTTCCTTTGAACCACCCGCGTACAGGGAGTTACACAGGAGAGCCAAGGCTAAACCGACCATTACCCATCGATGCGACACTCTGTTTTCCATTTCCTCCTCCTTCAGGGCAAGATTGTATAAATATACAGTGAAGTTGCCATATTTTTGCAAAAATATCAATAGGTAAACGGTAAATTCTTCAGTCGGCCGGGCGATCGACTGAGAAAGGATGGTCATTTGAAAGTGCGACTTCAACGGGTCCGTAATATTATTGCAAGTTACAACTATTGACATTTGCAACTGATTGCTTTACTCTTCCAGTATGGAAGGGAAACATGTAACGTTCGATCCACAGATAGATTCAAAGGAAGTTGCCCGATTCCGAGAAAAGGTCCGTCTTCTGGAACGTCGGCTAGGACTGCTCGACCTAATCCAGTCAGAATGCTGTGGACTTTCCCTCTCCCAATGCCACGCCCTTGTGGAAATCGGTCGATCCGATTCCCTCTCCCTGGGAGAACTATCCCAAAGGTTGGGATTGGACAAAAGCACCACAAGCCGCGTGGTCGATTCTCTGGTGAGTTCAGGGAATGTGAACAGGAAAGATCATCCCGAGGATCGACGGGTCATACAGCTTTCCTTGACCGATATGGGAAAGGAAAAGTTCGAACGCATTGAACAGGAGATGCACAAGCAATTCCGTGCCGTGTTCTCCTCGATCCCCAAAGAAAAACGGATGCAAGTGTTGGAAAGTATCGACGTCCTTCTGCAAACTCTTCCTACTATTCGATGTTGTGGAGGTTCCCAGTGACACGCGCGAAACCCCTATCCGATACATGGACATGGCGAGATTATTGGGGAGCCTTCAAGGTTCGATGGGGAATTGGAAGATCTTCCTACACCTTGGAACCCGGTCTCTATAAATTGGGTGATCCTACTGATGAAGATCTAGTTTTCGTTACTGCAAACTATAAGTTGAGTGTGGATCATCTGCGAAAAGCCTTACGGGGAAGGAACGCTTGGATTCTCGTTCTGGACACAAAGGGAATCAATGTCTGGTGCGCTGCGGGGAAAGGAACGTTTGGCACCGAAGAGTTGATCCATCGAATCGAAACGACTGGCTTATTGGGGAAAAAAGCGAAAAGAATCCTTATCCTTCCCCAATTGGGCGCGCCAGGGGTCTCTGCCCCTGCGGTAGAGCGGGCTACAGGGTTTCGGGTAATCTATGGGCCAATTCGGGCCAAAGATCTACCAAAGTTCCTCGATTCTGGGCTCGAGGCAACCGAGGATATGAGACGCGTAACCTTCAATCTTATCGAGAGGATCGTACTAATTCCCGTCGAGCTAGTGGGACTTGTTAAGCCCTCCCTCCTCCTATTGGGTTTTCTGACCATTGTAGGGACGCTCTTAGCTCTAGTATCCTCTTTGTTCCACACTACCCCTGTTTCGATCAGTAAAAGTCTCTGGGTAGCCTTCTATACCTTTCTACCTATCCTGCCAGCTGCTTTCCTTGGTGTTATTCTCTTCCCCATCCTCCTGCCTGTACTGCCAGGAAAGGCGTTTGCATGCAAGGGAGCAGCGTTATCCGTTCTTGGAATCGGAGTATACCTGGTAGGTATGCAATCATTGTATGGGGCCTCAAGCCTTTCTTCTATACTTTCATTGGTTCCCTATGTTTTCCTCCTGTCCTCGATCGTTTCCTTTCTAGCGTTGAACTTCACCGGATCCACCCCTTTCACCTCCCTCTCCGGAGTGCTGAAGGAGATGCGGATCGCGATTCCTTTTCAAGCAGGAGGATTCCTTGTGGGAACCTTCTGGCTTTGGGTCGATCTTTTCATCAAGGGAGGAAACCTATGAACACGCAAAGAATATTTCGATATCTAGAGGGAGTCACGACTCTACAGTTTGCAAAGGAACGCTGTATTTCCTGCGGGCGGTGTACCGAAGTATGCCCCCATGGGGTGTTTCAATGGAAGAATGGCACCGTGGTTCTGCAGGATCGTGACGCCTGCATGGAATGTGGGGCCTGCGCTACGAACTGCCCAACTGCCGCTATCGAGGTACGAGCGGGGGTAGGATGCGCGTACGCAGTATTCGCCTCCAAATGGTTCGGGAAACTCCCGTGGAACAAGAAATCTTCCGATATAGCTACCTGCTGTATTTCAGTAGAAGAATCGGTTGAATCTCGTTCCGCGCTTCGTTCCGATCAGGGCGCCGGCGCTTCCAAGAACTCCCCTTGCTGCGTACCCATTGAGAGCTCTTCTCAACAATCTTCTTGTTGTGCTCCAGTTCAAAAGCCCACCCGTAACACGCCTTGCTGTGGGGGAGGC
>CAKZQO010000245.1 GCA_937140905.1 uncultured Spirochaeta sp. | reverse complement strand
TCAAACGAAAGGTTTCGATTTTGGTGACGCGCATGGAGGAGCCTCCTGTCTATGATTTGCCCGCGCTTAAGCTGGACGCTTGTCCACCCGCTGAAGCGCGGCGATGGAACGGTTTTATCCTTCACACCTAAAAATGGCAAGCCGGGGTAGGAATGGGTTTAGTCTTCCCAATATTCGTTCCCTTGAAGATCAATGTACCCGCCTCTACCCTTTAACACTACATACGCGAGGCCATTGGAAAACTTAATGTTCGTCTCAGGTAAATAATCATACTTCGGAGGAATCACCTCTTTCCCTTCCTTGTCTAGGAAGCCTACTTTATTGTTTCTTAAAAAGAATACTCGGTTTTCGAAAAAGGTGCCTATGCCTTCGTATCGAGGAGGTACGATTTCCTTTCCGGTTTTATCGATGATTCCCACCCCTCCTTTCCTTGCCACGATAGCGATCCCTTCAGAGAAATTTTGGACAGTAGCATATTTTGGGGGAACGATTTCTTTTCCTGTTTTATCCAAAAAGCCATATAGAAAACCTTCCCCTCCCTTAACCTTGACTATGGCTCGGTCTTCCACAAAATCGCCGATCAAATCGTATTTAGGAGGAACAAGCACTGTCCCCCTCTTATCTATCATTCCCCATTTATCTTGCGTTACGATAATTGCCACTCCTCCATCTAACGCGCTGATATTCTCGTAGGTTGGCGAAACCACTTCCCGTCCTTGAGAATCGATTATCCCATCTCTATTGTTCTTACTCACAATAGCTAATCCTCCAGAAAAGGAACTCACCTCATCATACTGGGGAGGTACAATTTCATTCCCTTCCGTGTCGATAAACCCCCATTTCCCATTCGCTTTCACAGGGGCGCGTTGTTCAGAGAAATCTTTCACATCCTCATACTTTGGAAGCACCACTTCTTCGCCCTGCTTATTCACAAACCCCCATTTCCATCTGTCCCGCACGCGGGCGAATCCATTTTTAAAATTGAACACAAGCTCAAACTCTATGCGAACAACCTCATTGCCCAAGGGATCTATGAATCCCCACTTACCCTTCTTTTTCACTCGCGCTAAACCTTCGGTGAAACTATCCGCCTCCTCGAACTGAGGAGGAATGATTTCCCTACCGCTTTTATCAATGAAACCATGTTTTCCTCCCAGCTCCACCCGGGCGAAACCTTCGGAAAAAAGCCCAACCTTGTCATATTTCGGAGGAACGATTTCACCGTTCTCGTTCACATACCCGAACTTATTATTTAACTTACAGATAGCGAAACCATCCGTTAACCCGTACATGGGAGATAAACCATCATATTGGGGAGGTATAACAATTCCCTTTTGATTCGCTATACCAATCTTATTGTTTAACCTGACCTCGATGACGTTTTCCGATCTAAACTCTACCCTATCATAGGTGGGTGCTACCACTTCCCGACCTAGGGTATCCACTAGTCCCCATTTATCGTTCAGGGAGACCTTCGCTAAGCCCGATCTCCGGTAGAAAGGTTGCACATCGTCATATTTGCAAGGAATTTTGATCACCTTCCTCTGGTCGGAAAAGCCCCACTTATTTCCCTTTCGAAAGGGGATCAGTTCCGGTGGCTGTTGGGCGTATATAAAGAGGGTCATTAGGAAATAGACTATGAAAAATACTAGGCTCTTGCGCCTTACACCTTGCAAAAATCTACTATTTTTCTGTTGCATACTCGTATCTCCTCTTCGCTTTAGTGTACCACAAGGAAAGATACCCTTCAGGGTGTAATCCAAATCTGTTGGGGGATGTAATTTCTAGTTCGGTACGCGCAACAAAAAAAAGAGAAAAATTCCAGGAAGTATGCCTTACTTTTTTTGATTTTAAAAGGAAAGGTTTGTGTTAGAGGTGCTTTTTGTATCTCTTTTACTTTTTATGTTTCGTTGGGTCAACCAATGTAAACGATTGCCCCGGTTTGGACGTAGGGGGAACTCTTTTGCCCTTTACTAGGGTTACTTCAGTTCCTTCTTGGGTTACATACTGACCTGATTGGGGAACCTTTTCACCAGGGGTTACTTTAATTTTTCTCAATTGTTTTCACCTCCTATTCTAAATGTTAATTTAAAAAAACAAAACAAATGGAGGCCAGTCAATATAGCCTACTATATGTAGTATATAAATAATCTATTTTACTAAAATAAACACTATATATGGAGTATAATGCTTTATTCCTCAAAAGCCTGACTGGTAAAGCGCAAGGTTCGAGCGTTCTCGGTAACGATTCTCACTACCGATTCAGGAACCCCCTCTGGTAGGTCGGCATGAATGTCCAAACTTACCACAACCTTCGCTTGGGGTAGTTTTAGTAGGTGCGAGAGAATCTCGTTGGTAATGTTCCCTGCATCCCGGATCACTCTTTCAGGATCCAAGTAAACAGTACCATAAAAACGACGATACAAAGGTTTTTGGGGTAGTGATTCACCACCTGCTTTCTCCTGTATGGAATGCCCACGCTCCGTTTCAGTACTGATCTCAGAAGTGGTAGTAGAAGCGCCATTGTTCAATCCTTGATCTTTTTCTAACTGTACCCGCGCTACTTCTGGTTTCACTAATAGCCCCGGTCCATCTGAATCAGGTAGGGTACTGAGGGCCGTAATTCGTAAGCCTCTGTACCTCCCCGTAGTCTCATCCCAGGAATCTGCCCACGCGAAAGAATCCTGTACCCAACTCGGCAGGCCCAACCCATCTTTGACTGCCTGTACTAAGACATGGGTACCCAATAATCGAGGAAGATAGACATACTGGGCAAAATCATCCGCGAGCTGTTGAAGAGACACGTGGTTTCCTCTCCATAGGGGGATTCTATCGAGTTCCATTCTGAGCCGGCTTGGAGCGAATTGGATAATAAGCAATTCGTCGGTTCTCAATTTCTTGCTTACCCGTACTGCTAACGGTTCTTGACCGCTTACCTTCAGTTTTTCCCAGCGGATTGGATCTCTGGGGGTAGGTTGAACCGGAACGAGCACCCAAATGTAGGTTTCCGGAATGCGGTTGGATACCATGGTGTTTGCTGTATGAAGCTGCTGAGTAGCCTGTGTTACTTGTTGAGGGGTTAGATTCAATCCATCCTTATCGGCAATGATACTTTTCCATGCCAGGAATTTACAAATCGCATCTTCCAAATCTTGGAGTCGACTCTGGTCCGGGGCTAAAAAGACCAGACTATTTTTATACAAGCGGGGTTGAGAGCCTCGAAACTCGAATATCTGTTGTACTTCTCTTAGAGCTGGGCAGTCTGTATCTTTTGTATAGGGAAAGTCAGATCCTAAGACGATGAGTCGAGTATCCCGTTCATCGGGAATATCCTGACTTCCATGGGGAAGGGCGTGTATTTTCTTGAAATCTCCTGGATCTTTAAGCGCTTCCCTCAACCGTCTATTTAACTCTTCTACTACCGCATCGCGGTTCCGTCTGAATTGTTCACTCCGATCTTCTGCGAGACTCGTAACGGTTGGTTGAGTGGAATACCAATAATGGACACCGTCTTGGAACAAGTAGGTGGCAGCGCTGGACAGCCTCCGCAACGCGTCGCCAAACACAGCCGCTTGTTCGCCCGGCATGATGCAGCCCAACTTTATTCTTCGGTCTTCTATCCCATGGTGAGCGGCATCCGTTATCGGAGCAGATCCCAGATAGATCGTTCGGGCCACTCGACGGGTTGCCGAATATTTTCCCAGATTCGGGACTTCAGCGTCTATACGCACAGGGATAGAGGCTGGGCCATCCACATCTTTTTCAATGATGGGGACCCAATTATCCGAAAGATACCGGGTAAGTTCGAACTGCACCCGTGGATCGTCGATGGGCAGAGAAGCGGGAAGGATTAGGGGGTTCTTATCCCCTTTCACCCAGAGGCAGTGAATCACGGTGGCCATCAGGCGGAGTACCCCACGGGTTCTCTGGAACTTTAGCAGGGTAGACCAATCTGTGTAGAGGCGATCGAACACTTCCGGATGGATGGGATACGCTGCTTTGATGCGCTGTTCATACGATGCTTCTTTGCATTCCGGGGGAAACTCGGAAGATTGAGTCTGATACAGCATCGCAAAAGCCCGGGCAGTGCGGTCCCTTTCGATAAATTGATCAGGCTCTGTCATGGGTTCGAACAGCCGCCTCCGGACAATTTCAAACCCCTCCTCTGCAGAAGCGGGCCGCCAGGAGGACTCTACCCTCCCTACGATGTTGCGCAACCTGACAAGAGCTTCCCGTCCTCGCTCTCCGCCTACCTCTGCATCATCGGCTAAGGTATGTGTCGAGCTTGAAGTGTCGGAGGTAGGGAGGCTAATCACGAGTAGACAATTCTTTACAGCTTTTACCGATTCGGTCAACGCTTGGGCGAAGGTGAAATGCGTTTCAAAATCCCCTGCAGGGAGGTCCCGTTTATCGTGAAGTTGCCTGGCATAGGCAACCCACTCATCGATCAAGATAAGACAAGGGTTGTATTCGAGTAACAATTTCCGTAGCGTATCTCCTGGATTGGTAGCCCGTTCATCGTCCAAGGCAATTCGGTTATACGCCTTTTTCCCCCCAAGTTGCCAAGCCAACTCTCCCCATAGGGTACGAACAATTGTGCCATCAGGTTTCTTCGAGGGGTTACCGGGGGAAATCTTATTCCCTACCAGCACAACGCGGTGTACGGGTGGGATTCTTGAAACTTTCGCTACCTGTAGTAACTCCCCTATGCCCGTAAGCTGATGAGGATCGGTTCCCGAAAAAAGATGGTACAATGCCAGCATCGAATGGGTCTTGCCACCCCCGAAATTCGTCTGTAATTGGACAACAGGATCCCCACCCGAGCCCATAATTCGTTCTAAGGATCGGATCAATAGGTTTCTCAAACTAACTGTTAAATATGTACGGCGGAAAAATTCTTTTGGATCCCGGTATTCGTCCGATCCCTCCCCTAGATATACTTGCCACAGGTCAGCTGCAAACTCTGCTTGCTGAAAACTCCCAGAGGCTACATCCCGATGGGGGGTGATGATCTCCCGCCAGGGTTTTAGAGATTCATTCGGGGTCCCCCCAATCAACGATCCGGCCTTTCTATGTTCCTCACGTTGCTGTTCCTCGAATCTGATTCTAAGGAGTTCGCCTTTCATTTTTTCAAGTTGTATCGATTCTTCAGCAGATATGGCCACCAGTAATCGATGGATCGAATCGAGGGCCCGGTAGGCGTCGTCACTGGAAAAACTAGATTGATGGGCCCACCGATTCCGGGTGTCCTTCAACTCGCTCACTAGGCTCCGTTCCGCATTGCCCAGCGTTCGGTTGAATAGGTCGTTCCAGTTTACCCACATAAAATGGAGAAGGGCAGCCACATCCCATTGGGAGATACCTTTGCCTGCCAACATGCGATCATTGGAAGTGTACTGCAGTATCATGGACTGCATTTCCTTCGGATCCAAACGGGATTGCAATTCCCGTTCGATATACGGGGCTAATCCCTGCTTCAATAACTCGAGTGCCTTTCCTACCCGTTCATAGTTCGAAAGAACCATTCCGCACCTCCCCATGGATTACATATCGAATAGACCCGGCTCCCTCTCCGCAGACGTCCTACTTTTTTCTTGGGCAAGTCTCTGAATCTCGGGCCAGCTCTGGACAAGACTATTGTAGTCCATAGCTTCCTGGGTTCGTTTCTTCCGTTCCGACAGGGTATAGAGTCGATAGCAGAGCTCCCTGGCTAAATACGCTGTAGTACCCAGGTTTCGCACAAGATCCGCTGCCCCCATTTCTCCCCCAGCTGTTAGAGTTCGTACCACCTGATGGAGGGCTTTCCATACGATCTGTCGGGATTCGGTTTGGGGATTCCAGTTAGGCGCAAGTTCCAAAGGCCGTAATAACCGGACTTTTCCTCTCGAAGCATGGAGGATGCCCGCATCCACCATGCTCTCTACCGATGTGTCTTTTGCTTTGGATAGAGTTTCTGCTACTCCAAACTCCCCTTCATTAAAACCATACTGTTCGTACCAGGCCAAAGCCCAACGGCTTTCCGGGTCGAAATCCCCCTCCTGTTCTGCCAGGGTTTCATCCAGTACCTGATTGATAAGGCCTAAGGCTTCCCGGACTGTCATGGGTTTCCCCTCGGCATCCAGTACCCGTGCATACCGCGTAAAGACAGCCATCCCGGGGCCTATGGCTGCCTGGGCTAAGTCCACAGGGGCTATGTTACTATGCTGAAGTTCCCGAAGAGCCTGGGGCAGTTCCCCCTTCAAAGCAGTCACAAACTCGCGGCGGGTAGCAATGGGGGCTGATTCGGGTCTCCGTCGGCATACCAAGACAATACTGGAAGCTAAGGCATTCATCGCTTTTTTTAGATTGCCTGTATACTCTGTCCTCATGGGCCATGTTCCCGTAAGCATGAAACCTGCCCTAATGAGAGCTTCCAAAAACGTATCC
>CAKZQO010000244.1 GCA_937140905.1 uncultured Spirochaeta sp. | reverse complement strand
TCTGGCAGGGATCCTTACTACCCTATCCCCCGGTTCAGTATTCTTCATCGATGAAATCCACCGTTTGAAACCCTCGCTGGAAGAAATGTTATATACCGCCATGGAAGACTACGAGATCGATTGGGTTATAGGACAAGGCCCATCGGCCCGTTCTATCCGTATCCCCCTACCTCCCTTTACGCTAGTGGGTGCCACTACCAAAGCAGGTCTTGTGTCTGGACCGCTATATTCCCGGTTCGGGATCTCCATCCGCTTCGACTACTATACAGTGTCGGAACTAGTGCAGATCATACACCGTTCCAGTGATATTCTGCAGATCCGGATCGATCCGGAGGCTGCCGAGCTCCTTGCCCAGTGTTCCCGGGGAACTCCACGCATTGCCAACCGTCTTCTACGGCGGATGAGGGATTTTGCCCAGGTTCTTGGATCTGGCGTGGTGACTTTGCCCGTGGTATCCGAAGGGTTAGAAAGACTCAAGATCGATCATTTTGGGCTAGAGAGTCACGACCGGGAGATCCTACGGGTCATCATAGAACACTACGGAGGGGGTCCCGTAGGAGCTGAAACATTAGCCATCTCAGTGGGAGAAGGGATCGACACACTGGAAGACTTTTACGAACCCTACTTGATCCAACGAGGATTCCTCAAACGAACCCCGCGAGGTCGTATGGCTACTCCGTTAGCCTACGAGCACCTGGGATTTAAGAGACCAGATCATGAAAACCAGGGAATTCTTTTTTGATCTTCCAGAGGAGTTGATCGCCCAGTATCCATTGAGAGAACGGGGAAATAGCCGGTTGCTGGTGGTAGATCGATCAAAGAGCGGTCTCACCGACAGCACTCTGCAGGAATTACCCTCCTTTCTCCCCCCTGATTCCGTCCTCGTGTTCAACAATAGCAAAGTCCGCAAGGCCCGTATCTATGGAGTAGATCCACACACGGGGAAGGAACGGGAGTTCCTGTTTGTTCGTTCAGAGGATAGAAAACAGTGGGAAGTGCTTACCCCGAATGCGAGGCGATTGAAGGAAGGAAGAACCTTCCTCTTTCCGGAATCTAAAGTAGGAAGGGTAGGGGTTTCCTCCCACCCACCAACCCTATCCTTACGATTCGAAGAACCTCTGGAAGAAGGGTACTTTGATACCTACGGGAAGGTCCCCCTTCCGCCCTACATCCACCGTCGGGCGGAACCCCTCGATGAAGAACGGTACCAGACCATCTATGCCCAACAGACTGGTTCGGTGGCAGCCCCTA
>CAKZQO010000243.1 GCA_937140905.1 uncultured Spirochaeta sp. | reverse complement strand
AGGGTACTCGCCAGAGTTCGAGATCCGGAAAGTCTATTACCGGTAAAGGATCTCGGATGGGTTACCCATGTGCGGTACCTGGAAGCCTTTAATAAGCTGGAAGTGGAAACGGATATCAACCCGCCAAGGTTTACCTGCGCTATGTGCGGGATTATAACAGCCGGCTTACGGGAAACCATCCATCGTCTATTAGAAGAAGAGTTCCAGAAAGAGTTCCCGGGAATGAACGTGGTGGTATTCCAACGGGGAGTCGAAGAGGATGTATGTTTTTCTTAATTCACACCATAGGAAATAGGGGAACAGGATGCGTCGATTGAAAATCTTTTTTGTTTGTTTTTTTTCATTTGTTTGGCTGATACCGTCCCTTCACCTCTTGGCCCAGGAGAGGTCGGGATATAAACCCCTTTCGCTTCTATTCCCCGCCTTATCGGAGGAAGAACAATCCGACCTTCGCTCCAAGGGGGAGGTAACCCGATACTACTTCGAGCCGGTAGCGCCCCGCTGGATGCCCAGGGAAGGACTCGGGTCTGATCTACTCCGCGAGATCGAGAAAATCGAAACGGTGATCGGAGTCGAGTCCCTGCATCTCCTTTCCTATAAAGAAGCAGGCGCGTACGTTCAACTTACCCCAGGCTCGGTTGGCGATAGGGATCCCTTACTCAAAGTGTACAACCTTCTCCTATCAGTCAGCACGATGAAAGGCCTCCAGTACTATTCGGCCAGTCGGGGAAGGATGCGTACCCTTTTTGCGGAATCCTATGTGATCCGAAGCCCTACGGATCCCACGCCCATTCCAGACCCTAAAGTGGACACCCTACCTTCCGAACAGACCCTTTTCGTGTTCCAAGAGGACCTTACCTTTGGGAAGAATATCACCGAGTGGAAGTATCGATCAAAGGAGGAAGCGCTTTCCATATCCATCACCAACCTGACGCCCATGAAGTATTCCTTTTTTACCGTGGCAGAACCCGGGAACATGCAGATCCATCTCCTCGTCCTTCCCGCAGAGGAAGGAATCGTGTTTTACGGTTGCATGGTAGCCAAGAGCCCCCGCTTTCTTGGATTGGAAAAGACCCGAACCGAATCCTTCTACAATCGTATCAAAGCCCTGTTTACCTGGTTCAAAAACGGGATGTGAAGCATGTATCATCCCAAACTTGTACGGTTCGAGGAACGCTTGAAAGCTATGTTCGATGAAGTTGACCATTATATTGAGGAACGATACGGAGGCCTCTATCCCCTACATCCCAACCGGCCTGCAAAGGGACAGACAGCCAACCCCCAGACGGACGGTTTATTCCATATTGGTGCGGATTTCACCCCTGGATTTGGATCAGAGCGAGGTCGAGGGTACCTGATCGACGTTACCATGGTCACGTTGGATGACGTCGATCCATTGGTCCGGGAAGAAATCCTCCATGCCGCGGTGGAAAAGGTGAAAGAAATACTCCCAAAGCATTTCCCAGAGCGCGAACTCACCGTGATCCGGGATGGGAACCATTTCAAGATCCAGGGAGACTTCAGCCTCGGGTTCCTGTAGACCTTAGAACCTACTCCTGTGAAATGATAGATACACAATTTGCTTCTACAAATGTTTATTCCCGTATGGATTTTATGAATCCCATGAGCTACACTTAAAATAACACCATTGACGTGCTCCATGAAGGGGCTGCCCTTCAAAGGAGCGTTAAAATCCATGAAAAGCTCATGTTTCTCGATCGTGGGAGTCGCTTTAGGGATATTCCTTGTTTTTGGAGCGTGCAATTTTGGCGGGGGCGGTGGGGATAACGGGGACTCAGGCCAACCCACTGCCAAATGGTTCATCGAGAAGGGGCCGCCTTCTGTGTCACAGGGAGCGAACGGCGACCTGTACTTAGACACGGATGCGGCAGTGCTGTACGTGAAGACAAACGGCCAATGGCAGGCGGCCGCGTCGGTACGGGGACCTTCCGGGAGCGGCTGGTTATTCGGAGCCGGTGCGCCTGCTTCCACGCTGGGTAGTGATGGAGACCTGTACCTGGACACCGCGACTTCCATGGCCTACCGGAAACTGAGCGGGGCATGGAGCGCCTTATTTACCCTGAAAGGGGATACGGGGACAGCCGGGACCCAGTGGTATAGCGGGACCGTGAATCCGACACCTACCGTACCTTCGGGGGCCCGCGCGGGGGATTACTATTTCCAGACCTCCACGGCCATGATCTACAGGAAGGATGCCAGCGGGAACTGGAGTTCGGTGCTAATCATGGCCTCGAATACCGCTTCGTTTGTCTATACCCCATACATGGCAGATAGCTCCAATTATTTTGACGTATATTTCAACGGGATTGCCTATGGGAACGGAACATACATTGCAGTGGGGAATTACGGTACCATTATCCGTAGCACGGACGGAGCGTACTGGAAGGTCGTGGAGTCTACAGCAGACATGTCTAGAATCGCAAAAGGGTTGGAACTATATCCTAGTCCTTCTCACAATATTTATGTTGATTTTCAGGATGTAGCTTTTGGGAATGGTATCTTCATAGCGGTCGCAACGGAGAGTGTGTGGTTTGGGGGCGATAAAGGGGAGACATGGACACGTATAGAAAATTTATCGGACTCATTCGAGAAGATTACCTTCGTCAACGGAAAGTTTTATCTATCCGGGTATTCTCTGAGTCTTTTTTCCAGTAGCGATGGGATCAACTGGACAGAGTTGAATAGCGGAAGCAGTGGCCTGACGAGCATTGCCTACGGGAACGGCAAGTATCTCGCCTTTGCTCGTCCGGATGGTCTGATGGGAGTGTGTACCAGCACGAATGGGACGAGCTGGACCTATACCAGTCTGTCGAGTTTGACCGGACTAGAAGGCGCCGAGGATATATACAGTGTCGCGTTCGGGAATGGACTGTTCGTAGCAGTAGGATATCGGGGGCTGTATGAAGGGTATATCGGAGCGATTTGGGTCAGTACCGATGGAACCAATTGGACTAGTGTGGACTTGCCAATTAACTATGGAACGGAATTCTACGATGTGGCGTTTGGAAATGGATTCGCCGTAGTCGGCGGTTATGGAGGGTCAGGTACTTATTCGAATTACCTAGCCTCCAGTTCCAATGGAATTGCCTGGAACCTGCAGACCATTCCCGCTAGAATTGAAATATACAATCTTTCTAACTACCGATTCGCAAGTATAACCCCCTGTATACCTGGGGGATTTGCCGTTGCAGTAGGAAGGTATTAATCCATAAGCTGTTATTTGAATTGGTGGTTTAATGTTATGACTCTATCTTTCGCATCGGAAGAAGAATAAGAATAAGACTTCACTGTTTTGCCCCATAGAAGGGGTTGCCCTTCAAAGGAGTGTTAAACCCATGAAAAGGTCATTTTTCTCTATGGTGGGAGTCGCTTTAGGGATATTCCTTGTCCTCGGAGCCTGCAATTTCGGCGGGGGCGGTGGGGATAACGGGGACTCAGGCCAACCCACTGCCAAATGGTTCATCGAGAAGGGGCCGCCATCGAACTCGCAGGGTGCGAACGGCGACTTATACCTGGACACGGACGCGGCAGTGCTGTACGTGAAGACAAACGGCCAATGGCAGGCGGCCGCGTCGGTACGGGGGAGCGGATGGCTATTCGGAGCCGGTGCGCCCGCTTCCACGCTGGGTAGCAACGGGGACCTGTACCTGGACACCTCGACTTCGATGGCCTACCGGAAGCTAAGCGGGGCATGGAGCGCCCTATTTGCCCTGAAAGGGGATACGGGGACAGCCGGAACCCAGTGGTATAGCGGGACTGCTAATCCGACGTCTACCGTACCTTCGGGGGCCCGCGCAGGGGATTACTATTTCCAGACCTCCACGGCCATGATCTACAGGAAGGATGCTAGCGGGAACTGGAGTTCGGTGTTAATCATGGCCTCGAATACCGCATCGTTTGTCTATACACCGTACATGATGAGTAACTCTAGATATGATAGTGTGTATTTCAACGGGATTGCCTATGGGAACGGAACATACATTGCGGTGGGGAATCAGGGCACCATTATCCGTAGCACGGACGGAGCGTACTGGAAGATAGTGGAGTCGACGGCTATGTCCAGAATAAAAAAAGGATTGGAATTATATCCTAATCCTTCGGGCAATATTGCAGATGAGCTTATTGATGTGGCGTTCGGAAATGGGATTTTTCTTGCGGTCGGACACAATTATGTATATGTTAGCTCTGACAACGGTCTTACCTGGAGTGAGCAAATAGTAGGGACAGATGAATCGTATAGAAGTGTTTCCTTCTTAAACGGCAAGTTTTTCCTGACCTGTGACTCTTCGAGCCTGTTTTCCAGCAGCGACTGCATCACCTGGGCAGAGTGGGAGGCCGACGGAACTATGTTGACCAACATTGCGTATGGGAACGGAAAATATCTTGTGTTTGCCCATTCGCCTTATTTAACGGGTGTATGTACCAGCACGAATGGGACGAGTTGGACCTATACCAGTCTGTCGAGTTTGACCGGACTGGAAAGTGCAGAGGACATATACAGTGTCGTGTTCGGGAATGGACTGTTCGTAGCAGTGGGTTGTCGGACGAACGGTGAAGAGATTATCGGGACGATTTGGATCAGTACCGATGGGACCAATTGGAGTAGTGTGGACTTGCCCATAGCTAAGTATACGGAATTCTCCGATGTGGCTTTTGGAAATGGATTCGCTGTAGTCGGGTTTGGTGATGTAGGGTCAGGTACTTATTCGAATTACCTAGCCTCCAGTTCCAATGGAATTGCCTGGAACCTGCAGAGCATTCCCGCCATAAGTTACACGTACAATTCTTTTGACTACCCCAGATTCGCTAGTATAACCTACTGTATGCCTAGGGGATTTGCCGTTGCAGTGGGAGGATATACTAATCCATAAGCTGTTGTTTGAATTAGAGGTGTGAAGCACTTTATTGATCTTTTTAGGCAGAATACTCGAGATCTGCTGCCAATACAGATTAATACTCTACAGTGTATCGAACTTTTTCACCGGTACTGCGGTGTTGAAATACAAAATTTTTGTGTTATAATTCTTGTTTGAGACGCTTCACTGTTGTGCTCCCTGGGGATGCCTGGGACCCCAAAGGAGACAAAATCCATGAAAAGACATACCTGTCTATTCGTAGGAGCCTTATTCGGGCTTTCTCTTATTATCTTGGCTTGCAATTTCGGCGGGGGCGGCGGAGATGAGGGGCCAACGGGCCAGCCCACCGCAAAATGGTTCATCGAGAAAGGGCCTCCGTCCAGTTCGCAGGGCGCGAACGGAGACCTGTATCTGGACAAGGACGCGGCTGTTCTGTACGTAAAAACTAGTGGTCAATGGGTGGCTGCCGCATCTCTCCGCGGGCCTGCGGGTTCGGGATGGCTCTTTGGAGCAGGTGCGCCCGCTTCTACGCTGGGTAGTGATGGAGACCTGTATCTGGACACTTCGACTTCCATGGCCTACCGGAAGCTGGGTGGGGCATGGAGCGCTTTGTTCGCCCTAAAAGGAGAAACAGGCGCGCAAGGGCCAGCGGGAACTCCGGGAACCCAGTGGTATAGCGGATCCGCGAATCCTACGTCTACCGTTCCTTCGGGAGCTCGCGCGGGGGACTACTATGTGAAAACATCCTTTCCGCTAGAAATATTTAGGAGAGATAGTTCCGGATCATGGAATTCCATTCTGCCCATGAATTATGTACCCCCTTCTTTCGTATTTACTCCTCATATGGATAGTTGGGGAACTGTATCTTTCTATTCTGTAGCGTATGGGGATGGGGTGTATATCGCGGTCGGAAGTTATGGAACTATCGTAAAGAGTACGGATGGAAGGAACTGGAAGTTGATTGAATCTTCCTATAACTATAACTATGATCCTTCTATGATCCTGAAAGGACTTGAATCAAACCCGAATCCAGAAAATAGCATTTACGATACTCTGTACGATGTTGTATATGGGAAAAACATATTCGTTACTGCTGGATATAATACTATCTATTATAGTGAGGACAAAGGGGATAGCTGGCATGCCTCAAATTTAGAGTATGGGGATTATAGCTTGCGACAAATAACTTTTCTTAACAACATCTTTTATGCGACAGGATACAATGATTCCGGGTATGCAGTATTATTATCCAGTAGCGATGGAATTAATTGGAACGTGGTTCATACAGAGCCTGATACGAATACTAGTCTCATAGCGCCTGTTTGTGGGCAGGTCGATGAAAATCCGCTATACCTTATGGTACTAAGGAATAGGAGTACTAATGGGTTCAACCGTATGTATATCAGTTGGGACGGAGAGTTTTGGATCCAACCGGAATACTATGAAGGGCTAGAGGGGTGTCGGATAGAACGTGTAACCTATGGGGGAGGTTTCTTTGCTGCGGTTGGTAGTATAAATAATAGAGGAACTATCTGGCTAAGTCTTGATGGAAGCGAATGGACTAGTCAGGATTTGCCGCTAAGCACCTCTTCTGTATTGAACAATATAGCCTATGGCTGCGGGTTCACGGTAATCGGAAGTGATACATACACAACAGTGAATCTCATTCTTACCAGTCCGAATGGAATCTCCTGGAACATACAATCCATCCCTCAAGCGGGGACGTTCACTGGAGTTTGTGCCGCTTCTCCTCCAGGAACTTTTGCGATTTCGGTAGACGAAGGAGAATAAGAAGATTCATAGGACCTGAGCTTACTGTTGTCCCCTATCTTCTCTACTCCTCCTCTGCGCCTCCTCCCTCCGTAGCCGGTTACGAAGAAGTCTCTCGATCTCTGCCCGGCTGAACTCGTAGGTGGTGTTGCAGTTGTGGCAGGTAGTTTTCACGGGAAAGGGCCCTTTGGAAGCGATATCCTCTAGATCGTTCAGGGGCAGTGCCTGGAGGAAGCCGGCAAATCTCCCCGCGCTGCAGGGGCAATAGAAACGTACTTCCCGGGGCTCGAGGATCTGGGGAAAGAATTTCCCAAAGCTTTCATTGAGGAACCCTTCCGGGGTTTTCCCTTCCGCGGTGGCAGAGCCGATGGACTGCATGGACACGAGTTTGTTCTCTACTTCTTCCAGCACAAGAGGATCGGCACCTGGCAGGGTCTGGAGGAATAGGCCCCCCGCGCCCAACACTTTCCCGAACCGGTCGAACTTGATGCTCAGCACAAAGGCCGATGGGGTCTGTTCTGACCGCAGGTAGTACCGGGCCAGGTTCATGGCGAGGCTTCCCTTTTCCAGTTCCACTTTGCCCGAAAAACCGGTCTTAGCCCCTTCGGGGTACCGGGTGATGGAAAGTGTTCCCGCACCCCAGAGATTCTCCAGGTGATAATCATCCAATGGGGTCCCTTCCAGATCGATGGGGTTGTGAAGGAGGTATCCCCGTACGTCACCGAGGGCATTGGTTTCCACAGATACACCCCGGGCCGGCCCATTGCACTCTACCAGCAGGGTCATCCGGTCTTTACCTTTGAGGTTGGCGGAAAGGAGGGCCCCCGCCATATAGGCATGACCGAGCAGGAGGGTCTCCAGGGGACCAAGTTCGTGGTTCGCCCGCATGGCAAGGATCATCCGAGTGGCGTACAGAAGAACCCCTCTCAGGTTCACCCCTTCCAGGATGAAGGGGTATAGCTTGTCTTCGAGGGTCAAGGCTTTGGTGTCCCCCATGTGTTTCTCATCGAAAGGTTTCTGGATCATGTGGGGTCCTTACGCGCGATGGGAGAAACCGCCCTTTTCGGGATAGAGGTGTTATATACTCCACGCTTTATGAGCTCAATCATCGTAATACAATTCATTGATTTCATCCCACGCTTCAGGTTGGTTGCTCCGCAGAGCGCAGAGCTTTTTATACTCTCTGCAGATGAGCCGCATCCGCCGTGCCCGGTTCTCGTCCGGTGTGACTCCCGGATTGTCCCACTCTTCCACCACGGTAGAACCGGCTTTTAGGTTTGCTATATCTGCTATAGCAATTTCCTTCAATTTTTTTAGTACCTCTTCCTTTCTATACCGAATAAAGTTCTTGTCCACCGATTCCAACAAATTCTGATAGTGTAGCATTTCCAGGTGATGAGCAGCCGACTCGATCTCTTCGGGACTATGATCCGGCAACCGGGAAATCTCCCCTGCCAGTTCCCTGTAGAGGGCTTGTATGTCGAGGGTCTCTTTCATACGTTACAATGTACTGAGGAATGCTCCATCCTTCAATACGTAATCCGTATATTAGCGGTAACTGTGCAACCCAGACAGGAGGTAGTTCACCCCAAAGAAGGTGAATACCGTGCAGAGGAATCCGATAATGGCGATCCAGGTAGTAACGGAGTCTTTTTTCCCCCGGAGCAGCCGCAGATGGAGGTACACCGTGTAGACCAACCAGGTGATCAACGCCCAGGTTTCCTTTGGATCCCAGTTCCAGTACCGTCCCCAGGCCTTTTCCGCCCATACGGCTCCAAAGATCAGGGCTCCCGCGGTAAAGATGGGATACCCGATGGCGATGGAGGTATAGGTAATCCTGTCTAGCAGTTCTTTTCGATGAGCGTCCTTGCTTCCCACCAAACCTAGGGCCGAAACGAAAGACACCACGAAGAACGCTTCCCCAATGAAGCTAAAGGCCACATGGAGAACCAGCCAATAGGAACGAAGGGCGGGAATTGGGGGAAGGGCTTCCTTCGGCGCTATGGGAGAAGACGCCAGAGCTAGAAGTACAATGGCGACGATGGTTCCTCCAAACTGGATAATAGGTAGAAAAGGTATGCGGTTCTGTAGGGGATAAAGAAAAAGAAGGATACTGAGGAAGGCGCCGTAGAACACGAGGGATTCGAACACACCGGTTAGTGCCGTGAACCGAATCTGATAACTGCGAACCCCCAGATAGGCGAAAAGCAGGAGCCCTGCCAATAGGAGCAAAAGGGAAGGAGTCAGTTGCCGTTTTCTTAATGCTCTGCGGGGCAGGCTGCCTTCGGAAGAACTAGCAGGGGTGGGCGTTTTTCGTTTAAACAGGGTGATTGCCTGAAGGATAGCGGACAGGATCAATAGTCCGAATGCGGCAGTTGCCATGTACTCCTCCTAACTCTTCTTTTGAACCGTTTTGTCTGGTTTCGAAAGAGTCTTCAAACGTTGGGCGAAGGTCACGAAAAGGCCAATGAGAACGATCAGGAACGCCACGAACACGAGGGTAGTTCCGGGATCCCTTACCGCTTCCAGACCCGTGATATCCATGGGGCGAATGTCTTTTACCGTAAGATCCAGCACCTTGTCAGTTTTCCCTACGCGAAACACCCGTGTGCCCATAGGCCCCGCGGTATGGAGCACTACTCTAGGTCCTGACTGCGTGGAAGCGCCCTTATCCTCAACGGCCATGAAGAAGAGGGAAGTGTTCCCCCGGTTAATTCGATCCCCCTGCATCAGGTGGATGGTTTTTCCTGCGGGATCCTCCAGAAGGATTTCCGTGGTAACCTTATGGGATACCTGATAGAGTTTCAACCGTCCCACGGTAAGGGGATGATTCACCCGGATATCGGCTTTTTCGATGATGGTCTTCGGACCCTCCGTGATTTGCACGGTGCTGATCCAATCCTGAGGTCGGCCGTCAGGATACACCAGGTATCGAAAGTCTACCAGCTTCAATAGTATTCCATCGGGCAACTCGACCTTGTCTCCGATGGCGAGCTCCACGTACCCTTCCTGCCTACCGGAAAAGGATACGATGGCTCCAATAGTCAGAAGGATCAACCCAAAGTGAAGAATGTCTGGACCGAACCGCTTGAGGCCTCGTTTCTTCTTTAATTCTTTTCGGAATCTATCCACGGTGCAGAGGGTCAAATTGACGAAGAATAGGATGGCGGGGCCTAGAAACAAGAGGGAGGTAAAAAACCGGTTAAAATGGGTTTCAAGGATAAGGGTAGCCACGAACTTCGGGTAATGGGAATTGTAGTATACCGGATCTAGCCCCTGAGGTATGAGGGTGGCTAAAGTGCCCGTGATAGTAAGGTACACTAGAAGGACTACCGCTAGTTTAAGGGATTTCAGATACTGGTAAACACTCAAACCCCTCTCCTAAGAATGGAATGTTTAGATATTACAGAGATAAATTCCTGATGTC
>CAKZQO010000242.1 GCA_937140905.1 uncultured Spirochaeta sp. | reverse complement strand
CATCAGGTTCCAATCCGGGGGGTTTTGCTGGAACCCCACGGGTAGGGTTTCTTCTCCCAAATCGGAATGTCCCTGACGGGCACCGCGATACAGGATTTCATACCGGAACCGCACCAGAAGAATGAGGGTTCTCCACTGCACGTGGTCTGACCGGAACACCCCGGCGCGGGAGGCGATCCGTTTGCCCGCGTGCTGGGGATCGAGGGTGGTTTCCAACACGTAGGAGCTTAGGCTCGCTACCCACGGGTGCGTTCGGGTAAGTCGAACAGCGTCGGGCGGGGCCTGGTCAGTGAAACTCGCAAGAATTGGGGATTGCCGGGGAAAAAAGTCTTTCACTAGGGCAGGAAGGTGTTCGGTATACAGTTCGAACAGATGAGGCACCCCTTGCTTGGTATGGATGGAATTGGGTTCGAGCCTGAGAAAGGCGTGCTTGAAAAACCACACAAGGTCTTCGCGGGTACCTGTTCTTTGCTGCAACTCCTTCCATTCCTTTGCCACTTCTTCGGGCTTGATGGTCCGGTGGGCAAAGCGGGTGCGGATCTCTTTCTCCCGTTCGGCCGAAACCTGCCACTGGGCATGGAACTGCTCAAGGCGGGCTCGGTACTGGATTCCGAAATCCAATTCCCCCTGCGCGGGATCTTTTTTCTTGGCTTTGGAAATAAAGGCGTTGAAGTTAAACGCTTCCAACAGGGCGGCAAGTACGTCGGATGAGTCCCTTGGAACAGGGATCACCACTCCCGTGTCCGTACGGATTCGCTTGTGTTTCTTGATCAGCACTTCCAACACGATCCCATCGATCGGATTGTCCGAGCCGTAGAGGGTAAGGGCTTTTACCGTGGGGCTCCGTTGCCCAAACCGGTCTACCCGGCCTTCCCGCTGTTCATGCCGGGTAGGGTTCCACGACAAATCGTAGTGCACTACGGCGGTAAAAAGGTCCTGCAGGTTCACCCCTTCCGAAAGACAATCGGTGGCAACCAGGATGGGAATTTTTCCTTCGGATACAGCTTTGTTTAGTTCTTCGATCCGGGCCCTCCGGTCCTCGGGCTCCAAGGTACCGTCGATACAGAGGACTTCGACTGCCTTTTTTAACTTGAACGGGTATTTCCGGATCTGTTCAGCCACGTATTTGGCCGTTTCGATGAACCGGCAGAACACAATGGGAGCGTACCCATCCTTCAACAGCTCTTCCAACTCGCGGAATAGGCACTGCAGTTTCCCATCCTCAGCTAGGGTAATGGAAGAAGCTAATCGAGCAAGTTCCAGGAGCTTTCGTTTATGGGGATGGGTTTCTTGTTCCGCTTCCCATAGGTCCGCTCCCGCGATGATGTCGGGAGTTTCACCCCCCTCCGTGGGGTCTATGTCCATCACGTACCGTTGTCCAATGAGGTCCGCTTCTTTTGGATCTAAAGCGTCCAACGTGGCGGCCCGGGTGATTAGGGTGGCATGGGCCGCCTGCGGACTGGAACTGAAGGCACGAAACAGGGCGAGAGCGGACCACCAGCGGATTCGTTGTTGTCGTTGGTCCCCTTTGGGGCAATCCTGCATGCTGTACTGCACATACTCCAGGATCTTCTCGAAAAAACTCCGGTAGGTAGGGGAAAAAGTGTAGGATGCCTCTTTTTCCTCCCTTTTGGGGAACACGGTATCCACTTGCAGGTACTCCCGGATATCGGCGCGGCGGCGCTGTACGAAGTGCCGAACCAGGATATCCCGGATATCTTTTCCCTGCTGGATCCCCTTTTGGATCTCAGGGTTTAGAAGTCCAATGAGGGAGTGGAAGGTTTGTTCGTTCCCCGTATGGGGTGTGGCGGTAACAAAAACCATGTGCCGGTCGTTCTTTGTGGCGAGGGCCTGTATGAGCTGGAACCGTAAGTGCCTCGCCCCCTCTTCGGCCATGCACGCGTGGGCTTCGTCCACGATCACGAACTCGGGGCAGGAACGGAGAAACTCCTGTCGCCTGCTTTCCGCTTTGATGTAATCGAGGGAGATTACCGTTACAGGATACACGTCGAAGAGGCTTGTTCCCGAAGGAAGGTTCCGTTCTAGTCGCCCCGCAGTTCCCGAAAGGACAGCCGTGGCGTTCAGGTGAAACTTGTCCTCCATTTCCCGTATCCACTGGTCCACGAGGGCAGGGGGGGCGAGCACCGCGATACGGTTTATCTCTCCCCGGTCCCATAATTCCCGGGCGATCAAGAGGGCTTCTATTGTCTTCCCGATGCCCACGTCATCGGCAATCAGAATCCTTACGGGGTCTAGTTTCAGCGCGAGCAGTAAAGGCACAAGCTGGTACGGTCGAGGCTCCAAATCGATTCGGCTCCAGCATCTCAGGGCTCCAATGGCGTTACGGGTGGAAAGTTTTGCCGCTTCGAACAAGAGCCTCCCGCTGATCCAGTCGCCCCTGTCCTGCTCAGTAGGGTAGGCGAACGAGGCAGGTTCCACGGGTTCCAGGGCTGGGAGGATCCCCGTGATCTCTTTCTCGCTCCCCCCTAGGGGCTTTAACAGAAGTAGAGCGGGATCCTCATCGGGATTAGGCAGAACTACCCATTCCCGCCCGCGGGCTTTCACGATGGAGCCGATCTGATAGTTCATGATTCTATCCTCCCAAACAGCGCGGGATACAAGGCAATGATTCGCTCCCACTCCTTTTCTTCTCCGAATCGAATAACCGTGTAACCCTTGGCTTCCAAGCAATTTGTTTGAGCTTGGTCCCGTTTAACTCGATCCGGGTACTGGTGCAGGGGCCCATCGATGTAAATAGCAACAGGAGGGTCCCAGTATAAAAAATCGGGCCGGGTTCCACAATCTTCTATGAAAGCTTGGGATACATCCGGCAGCCTTAGTTTTCGCTGCGTCATGAATTGAATCCAGCGTCGCTCCAATTCTGAACCTGCTTCGGCTACCAGACTTTCCATTTGTTTTTCGATATTATAGAGAGGCTCTTGCACTACACGGAGGGTTGCCTGGCACAAACTTTCCAGATACGGCCGTATCAAGGATCGGTCCATTAACCGATGGTCGGGTTGGTTCGTATAGCTCAGGAGACAGTCGTAGCAGGCGGCTTCACATCCTTCTTTCCCATTTTGATCAACGATGAAGGACTCCGAGTCTCTTTGCGCGAAGTGGCAGATTTCCAGCGCTTTCCGCGCTACCTTTCGAATGACTCCTTCCTCTTCCACAAGTTGCTTAAGAACCCCAGCCCCTCCTTCAGATGATTCATAGATCAAGATGTAAGTTCGATTTTCCCTGCTTGGAATGGGTTCAGAGGCAAGTTCCGCGTCTTCCAACTCGAAGGTCTCCCGTATGGCGTTCCGGAGGGCTGCTTCCAAACTTGCCATCCAGTGGATCCTAAGGCCTTCCTCTAATGATTCGGGAATGACAGGTTTCAATAATAAACAGTTCTTTCGATCCTCCACGAAAGGGATTACCCGTGCTAGCATCTTGCTAATAGGGGGGGCGATATCCCCTTCCAATTCGGGTTCCTCATCGTTTCGCTCCCAGTAGCCACGTTCGATATCCAGGTTAAATCCTGCAGGTGTGCCGGGCTTCCTCTTTTTCCAGCCCCAGTTGATTCTCCACAGTACTGCCGAGGGGCCGTAATCTAAGGTTGCGAAGTCCTGCCCATCTACGGACAGGATAACTCGTTTTTTTCGTGTTTTATTTCCATGGGTGGAAAACCGTATGCAGGTACTGACCTCGTATCCTAAGCGATACCGTTCCTCTTCGTCGGAGTTGATGCGGTCTATGCGTTGGGTGGCTACGTTCTCCATCCTGAATAGATTCGTGTATTCCTTTGTTGTGAGTTGCGCATGACAGAGTTCGCAACGGTCCTGGTTTTTGGCTTCTAAGGTTGGATGAAGATACCCACATGCAGGACAAATTTTTACTTCGTGTAGGGGAATCCTAATGTCTGTTTTAAAGGTATCAGACTGAGGAATAAGAACCCGTACGATCCGATAACGGGACCCATCATGGTACAGGATAGCTCGGGGGCCAAACTCCTCGATAGCCAGGAAACGGGCACGGGAAATGAAATGATCGGTACTTTCCGTGTTGGATACCCGTTTACCGGGGATATAGGCAGAAAGAGGAAGGCGGGGGAAATTGTAGCCTGGAAGGAAGCCTTCTCCCGCGTAGTATCGGTAGGGATAGAAGTCTGAATCAACCCGACCGCTGGTGGTAAGTAGCTCCAACTGGGCCTCTGCTTCTGCCCGTAGTCGTTTAGAACGTTCCTTATCCTGTTTAGGACGGGAATGGTCCATGATGATACGGTCATGAAATTCTCGCTGAGATTTTGCCGCGCGGTATAAGGATCGCCACCGTTGGGTAGCCTCCTCGAAATCATGATAAGCTCGTTCCAACGTATCTCGGATCCATTCGGCTCGAAACCAGAGGGTTTTTTGCAGTAGGGGGATAAGGTCCTTCAGTACCTCTTTTGATCGTCTTTCCGCACGGTCTACCAGGGTAGGGGCCTTTAACTGCACGGCTAGGGATTCCTGTAGGGGGAGAGTGTCCTGATTCTGGAGATCTACCACGTCCACCATGGTGCTCCGCAAGTCCACCCCCGATTCTGACAACCATAGAGCGTGAATGTGAGAAGCAATCAGGTCCTCATTCGTGAGGTCGATACGAGGTGGCGTAACCGCACCCGCAACCATGCTTAATGGGCGCCGGAAGAAGTACTGGTCGTGGCTACGGAAGGTGGAACAGTAAGTAAACACCAAGGCAGGTTGACCTTTACGGCCAGCCCGGCCAGAGCGTTGGGCGTAGTTTGCGGGGGTAGGGGGCACGTTTCTAAGATTCACCGCGTTTAATTCTTTTATGTCTACTCCCAGCTCAAGGGTCGCGGACGCATAGAGAACGGGAAGTTCCCCTGTACCGAATCGTTTCTCCCGTTTTTCCCGTTCCTCTGCGGGTATCTGGGCAGTGTGTTCCCGGGCTTCTAACCCCCGCAAGGTATGACCCACTTCTCTATAGAAGCGGTAAAAGAAAGGATTTACTCTGAAGCCCTCTTTGGGGGGACGGGGAACTCGTATGGGGTCGTCGGAAATACTTTTTCCGTCCCCAACCTTCCATATCATAGCGGAAGATTTTAATTGATATCCCTCCAATACCTTTTGGCCTTCAATTTTCTGTGCCACTTCAAGAATTCCATCTTTTCGTAAAAGTTCTAGTAGTTGTTGAATAATGGTCTGGGAATCCTCGATGGTAAGGGCTTTTTTCCAATGGGGAAAGGTGGATGGTTTCCTAAGATGTTGGCCTAAC
>CAKZQO010000241.1 GCA_937140905.1 uncultured Spirochaeta sp. | reverse complement strand
CGGGGGACATCTCGGCGCCTGGGATTCAATCCATCTGTATCCCCATGACGCGTTCGAGACTCCTCTCGGATTACTGGATGGGGATTGGGAGTTGCAGGAAAAGCTCCGAAAGGAGTTCTCTACTGTCAACACAGACGATACGGACAATACCGTGGAAATCCAGTTACCTTTATTGAAGTTTCGCTTTCCTTCCATTCGCGTAGTTTGTCTACGGTGTCCTCCCAACGACCAAGCGGTTCGATTGGGGAAATTCCTAGCTGAACAATTAAGAAAAGCTGGTAGATCTTTAACGGTGCTAGGTTCGACAGATTTGACCCATTACGGTCCCAACTATGGTTTTGTCCCAAAGGGGATTGGAGAAAAAGCTCTAGATTGGGTACGGGAAGAAAATGATAAAAATTTTCTTGAAGCCGCGTTACGGGTGGATCCTACAGGCCTTATTTCTCACGCTCAGAATAATGGATCCGCATGCTCAGCTGGCGCTGCTGCGGCAGCCGCTTCTTTCGCTAAAGAGTTGAACTTACAGGGTATCCTTCTGGGATATGGAACGAGTTGGGATAAACATCCTTCTTCTTCCTTTGTAGGGTATGGGGCAGTGATCTATCAGTAGAAAGATAATCACCAATCAAAAAGATACCGCTCGATTTTCTGAAGAGCCCAGGTTCTACTTTCCAATAGGAGGATGGAGGGAGGCACCTCCTCTTTACCATGGTCTTTACGGATAACGGCACTGATGGGGAGCAGAGTAGTCCACAAGTTGCGTTGATTTAAGGGCAAGGAATCTAGGTAAGAAATCACTGGATCGAAGGGAAGGGGAAGGTTCTGGATATCTTGCCGGTAAGCTTGAAGGAATTCCTTCCACGAACAAGATATAGGCCCAGCAGAAAAGATTCGCTTGGTAAGACTTCTTTCGTCTCTAGAAGGATTAGTAGGGACTCGAATAGGTTCCCCGTCCACAATCATGGGAACTACGGAGATTCTCGATTTTTCGATGAGGGTTTCCAAGTGGAGCTTATAGTGCTCCATTCGTAGGGGAATGTAACGGATACCTCTGATTCCTCTACGTCTTTCGAGTTTCTGATTGCTGAACAGGAAATGACTGAAAGAGGTTTCCATCGGTATATATCGATTGCTACGGGCCAGAAAATAGGGATAGAGGTAGGTCCCCCGAGCATAACTCTTTCCTCGAGGAAAAGAGAAATCAGCTCCATACAGGTGAATTTGATCGGATCCAAGGGTAATCGCTAGGGATACTGCCGCATGAGTCACATTCCCTCCGGATGTATCGATCGAGGGGAATTGTCTCCAGTAGGTACTAATGTAACGACAAAAGGGATGGGGACTGGCAAAGAAAATGATCTTATCCGTGAGTCGGGCCAAAAGAGGAGGCGAAGCTAGGTCCAATACCAGGGGAACCTCCTTGGGTAGTCCTCTCAGGAAATGGTGATAAGAAATATGCTGACAATCGATGGAAATAACTGCATCGGGTATCACATCGTTTTCCAGTAGAAGTGGAAGAGACGTATCGGTAGCAATGAGAAGACCATCTTTCTTTTCGTTTCTTATATGCTCGATCGAACACTCTAACGAGGGGCCAGCAGCGGTTATCAGAGCTTTCCGTTTGGGGGTCAAGGTATGAGTAGATACTTCCGCTATGGGGAGATTGGCAAGGGAGTTTATGAACCATTTTTTCCCAAATTGGGTTTGCACGGTGAAATCATGGGATAGCGTCTCCATGCCTTTCTGGAAGACCGCAACGCAGGATTGAAAGAAATCGGACGCTAAGTCTACCCTGGAGCGAAGGGGAACGGTTTTTATATCTCCCGAAATGGAAGGAATGTAGTGGGTTAGGAGGAATTCCTGCAGAGTCTCGGGGGGGGGATCGATCAGAATAGATACTCGGGGATCCAACAGAAGTTTCCGAAGATCGATCCTGCCCAAGATGGCTCGCAACAGTTCGATTCCGGTATCCAGGATCAGCAGGGTGGTAACCTCTTTATACTCCAGAAAAGGAACGATGTGGTATCCACAACCTAGACCAAGAAAGATAAAAAACCCTTTGGGTGGGAAGGTGTTGAGGAATCGAGTCCCTTCTCTTTCTGGATCTACGAGGGAATGCAAAGGGTAGAGACGGTTCTCTTGTTCGACACAGACCACCTCCTTCTGGGTTCGAGAAACGAGAAAACGCACATTCGGAGGATCCTGTTCTATTCGAGTCAGTTGGGTTGCCAAGTAGGGATGACGAGCACTGAGGGCAAGTAAGTTTCGTTCGAATAGACTAGGGTTCAGAACTTTCCTCCTAACGTTTTCTCTACTTTCTCCAAGGTGACGTAGAGTCTTGTCCTCGGGTCCAGAGGGTTTACCTTGTCAACACTGGCAAGATCGAAGGCTTTAGCGATGTCGGGATCCACTGCGGGTAGAGATTGGAAGAGATTCTTTAAAATCATTCTTGCGGCCTGTGTTCGTTCTTCCCAGGAAAGGGAGGGTGTGGCAGGATGGAGAAAGGGACTTGAAACAGGGGGAAAGGTTCCCAAGAAAGAAGGAGGTTTTTTCTCCATTCCCGTATCCACAGGAGAAGGGGCTATTCGAAATACCCGATTCTTCCACCGATGGGCATGCATCCGGAACCATCCAGCGTAGGTTTTGAGGGCTGGGGAAGTTCGATGGTTCGAGGTAAGTTGCTCGGGATACTGATCCCAGATCCGACGAATCCAGGGAGTTTCTGTTCCCTGGAGACGGGAGGTTTGCAGGTCCAATAAAACTTCGAAGGGATGCGATCGAGGATGGTCTAACGACCTTGTTACAGATAGATCCAAACCAACGAATACGACAGGGCCTGTGGTCATCTTGAGGGCTAGTTCAAGGGCGGTTCCTGCCACGGTTCCATGGGGAGGTACATACTCTACCGGAAAGGGAAAGTGAGGTAGGAACATTCGTTCGATTCCTGTCCCTTGACTAAATAGGATAGGTTCTATTGAAGGATGGGGTGATAGAAACGCAGCAGTGAGAGGAAAAGCCAGAGGAAGGGAAGGTTCTTTCTTATCCCTATTCCTTCGGTAGGGGTGCAAAAGGTACGTTGCATAGTAACCTGCATCGGTCATGATTCCGAGGTCTGGGAATAACCCATGTTTTTGTAGAGTCATAAGGGAAGAAGGCAATGCCCATAGAATGTAACGATCCCGAAACCGTCGTAGGTATGGTAGGTTCTCTACTAGGCTTGGCCCAGACGCAGCAATACAGATAGGATGGGGGACGGTCTGAAAACTCCACTTTGGAGGATGGAATAGGAAATTCTTGATGCAATTGAGAATCCATTTTCGTCCAAATACATAGGTAGTCTGTAGGGATCTTCCCATTTCCCGCAAGACTTGGAGTACCCGTTCAGAGATCGTCTGCGCGATCCCTGTATAGGCTCGAAAGGATGGGTTCCATGCAAGGATCTGCAGATCCCGGAAATCGATTCCCTCCATTATTTCGAATAGAAAATCTTCCACAGACCGATCCGGATATGGATAATAACAATGAGAAGCGGGTAGAGAATGGATTACTTTCCCATCGAAAAAAGTGCTGAATTGCAGACTCAATACCTTGGCATTGGGATATAAGGAGCATAAGTAGTGTTCCAAGTATCCCAGGCCGGAGCCTAACACCAGAATCGTTTTTAACTGGGATGGTAGGGAAAGGGATCGAAGATACTGCTCCGCTTCTCTCATGGGATCGTAGAGGGAATGGATGAGAATTCCGTTGCATCGGGCCGTAGGAAGTCCAGATTTCGCCGGAAGGAGTTCCTCTCGGTACTCAAGCATGGGAACTACATAGAAAGCGGCAGACGAACGATCGTGGCCTGTATACCCAGTCCCGGTATAGAAGATAGTTCCGGAAATAAGTGCTTCAATGCCGATTCCAATTGATGAACCAGCAATTCCCTATCCGTTTGGGTATCCCTGTGCAAGACAAAGATGGTAGATTTCTCGGAGTTTATAAAAACCGGAGCTCCTTCCAAAATAGTGGAAAGTACGGACGCAATGTCTCGGATCATGAGGAAAACATCCAGCTCTGGGTTGTCAACACGAAAAGTCTGAATTATCGGTTGGGGATCCACGGTAAACAATAGGGCTTGTTCCGTCATATCGGGAGGTAACGCTTTGTTGAAGGCCTGCAGGTCGAAAAATACCCGAGATGTCAATTTTTCTTGCCGTTCGGCACGAAAGGCATAGAGGAGGGAGGAGGAAAGTTCATCTATCACTGAGAATAACAGCCTTACCATCTCAGGTGCCCAGGATAGAACAGGAGAATCGGAGACGAGGAGGACACCAATAAGCTTATCATGGAAGAACATGCCGTAGATCAGAAGGGTGCCGATGAGTCCAAATTCCCTACTAGAAAAATAAGCTGTCAAATCGAGGATATCTTCTTTTTTCATTAGAACAATGGAAGAAGGTGAGCGGTGAAACATATTATAGATATAACTCGCAGGAACTCGAAGCCGGAAATAGGTGGTTCGATCGTACCCGGTTATTACCCAGGGAGAAAGGACTCCTTCGTTGGAATCGGGGAGCAGTAAGGCCCCTTTTTGAATTTTCAGATGGTTTTTCAAAGTCTGAAACCATTGAGCAGGCGCTTCATAACTTTGTTTCAATTGGGAAAGAGCTTTCAGAACTCCTCTTGCCGCATGTTCAGGATCTATTTGGTCGGTGATGGAGGAAGGTTCAAAAGTAAGGGCTTTTTTTTTTCTGGAGTTTCCGCGGCCAGGTTGCGTAAAAGGGAAGCCCGCTTCAGGAGGCTAGAAGTGGGCTCCTTCCCCTGATTCGATACTTTCTCGATACTTAGAGCTCGTTCCAATAATCCCATACTTACTCCAGTCCAAGCTCTTCGAACAGTCTTCTGTACACATCAAAATGTTCAGAGCGAGCAAACTCCTGGATCTTTTCCTCAGGCAGGGCTTCCAAAAGTTGATCCATATATTTCAGTACTGCTTTGATTTCTTCCCGTAAGCTTTCTGGCATCCCGGAAGTCAGGCTAGGTCTTTCTGTGCGTTCCTCTGCTATAGGTTTCCCTTGCTTAGATGGGGTGCCTGCTACCGGAGCGGGCTCTTCTGGAATGTGTAGTTCTGGTATCGGTTCTTCCAGAGGAACGACTGGAGTTTCATCGGGAAGAGCTTCAACCTCTTCTAATTCAGGAACCTCAGTAAGGCCCGCTTCTTCTGCCAATGGGATCTCTTCGACTTCTAGACCCTTTTCCCCTTCTTCAGGTAGGGCAAGTTCCATTTCTTCCAGTTCTTCCTCGAAGGCTTCCTTAGGTTCCGCTGTTTCCTGGGTAACTTCCTCTTCGATTTTTTCAGGTGCTTCCTCAACTTCTTCCAGGCTTTCCAAATCGAACTCGATCACCCCTTCTTCTGTACTAGGGATTTCTTCGGAAGCAGGAGCTTCTGCTGTTGGAGTTTGGATGATGGTTTCTTCGAAAATTGCCTCTTCTGTAGCGGGTTTTCCCGACACTTCACCTTCTTCAGATACAAGATCTGTCAAGGTTGGAACTGTTTCTGGAGCAGGTTTCTCCATGACAAAAGATTCCTGTTTAGGCTTTTCTTCCACTTCAAAGAGGTCCTCTTTCTCCAGTACCTCTTCCGGTAATGCTTCCACTGCTTCCTGATCGATCCGGTCTTCTGCTTCGAAAGGAATTTCATCGGCGGTGAAACGTTCCAATTCCTTATTGTATTCTTCTATGATTGCCTGCTCTTCCGGGGTAGTTACCGGAATCATTGCTTCGGGCACAGACTCTTCCATCAAGGGCTCTAGCTCTAAATCTTCCGGAACTGCACTAGGTTCTCCTGTTTCTTCGGTAATGTCTGCTGTATTCAAAATATTATCCAGTTCATCTCCCGTCAAAGCAATAGTTTCATCTTCGTCTTCTTCGAAGAAACCCGCCCCTTCTTCTTGGGCAGTAGGAGGAGTTTCCTTTGTTTCTTCTACAACAGGGAGGGGCGCGGCAGGGCGGAGGGAAGAGAGTTCTCGTTTTAGTTCCGCTAATTCGTTTTTAATTTCTGCTAGCTCTTCTTCGATCTTCGTAAGGATATCCATCTGTAAAGTGGTAGTAGATTCTCCACCCATTTCCCGTGCTACTGCTTCCACATCGTTGAACTGCACTGGTGTTTCCTCCTGAATAGAGGGTTCGCTTGAAGCTTTAAGCTCTTCTTTAGCCTCTTCCTGTATCTCTTCCATGCCTTCATTTATCGCTTCTGAAGGCCCCTCTTCTTGGGCAAGTTCTGTAGGTTCTTCCAATTCCAACTCGGGCAGTTCTTCTTCTACCTCGATTACCGGTTCTTCCATTGTAAAAGATTCCTTGAAGGATTCGACTTCTTCCTCGGCTGTTGGAAGGGTAGTAGCAGCTTGCCCTTCTTCTTTTTCTGTCTGAAAAGCCTCCTCTTCCACTTCGAAATCTTCCAAATCCTCCAATCCTGCTGGAGCAGATGCTCCCTCTGCGGAAGTTTTTTCTGCTCCCTCTTCAGAGGATTCGGGTGTTTCGAGTTCAGGCAATTCTCCGAAGTCTAGGTCTAAGGCTTCTTCCTCTAATTCAATATCTTCCAAACCGGTTTTTTCTCCCTCTTCTTGAGCAAGAGTTTCTCTAGGCCTTTCTTCAGTTTCCAAGCTTCCCAAGAGTTCTTCTTCTTCCGAAGTGAGTTCCATAGAAGATGCCTCTGGAAGATCCTTCAATTGGTTCTCTTCTTCAATTTCGAAAACTTCTTCTTCTACTGGCTCCGGTCCCGATTTTACCCAAACCCCGTATTGATCCAAAGACTCTGTCGGATCCTCCATCTGGGTTACAAAAGGGCTCTTCTGAGAAAGGGAGGATTCGCTTCCGCTCTTTTCGTCAGTTTTTAACATTGCCTACTCCTGGACCTGGAATGGTATTCATTCTTTATTTTCGGCAACTATACCACTTCCATGAATCCTTTATTTATACTGTATCCCACGGATTTTTACCTGTCAATAATACTAGAATTCTTCAAGGGAATGGCATTCTTTTCCGTAATTTATAGTGATGATTCTTAAACGCCTGTTGATGAGTCTCTATATAGGGGGAGTTCTATACTTATCTACCACCCTATTTTTGGGTTCTACCGGTATTGTCGCGTATCGAGACCTA
>CAKZQO010000240.1 GCA_937140905.1 uncultured Spirochaeta sp. | reverse complement strand
TTTCCCATATAGTAGAAAGTGGAACCGGGTTCTAAGTGATTGGGAAAGCGGGCTTGTATCTCTTTATAATAGTTGATTCGGTATTCTCCCTCTTTGGTGAGGCGAATCAGCTCCTTGAGGCACTGAAGATGTATGGATTTCCCCTGAATGATGAGGTCTGGATGGTTTTGTAGGATTCGGTTGTAGTAGTACGCAGCAATAGGGAGAGCATTCTGCTCATGATAGTTCCGGGCAACCCGGAAAAGGTAATAGGCGTTGAACGGATCTTTTGGATGTTTTTCCACATAGGAGGTAAGGAATACATTCATCCTTTCCGGATAACCCGTAACGGATAGGTTGTTGGCAATCTGTTGGAGGAGGACAAATCGGCTGGCATCTTCCTTTGGCCCCTCCTGAAGTAATCGTAAGAGTTCCTTTGTTTCTGCTACTTTTTCTTCGGGTCCTACTAGATAGTATGCATCTTGGGACGAGCATCGGGCAAAAAGAAACAATACACTAATCGGTAATAACCATAAAGCTCTGCCCTTCATGCTGGAGGGATTGTACAAGGGCAGGAAAGGGAATTCAAGACCTGATGCTGGAAAAGTGAAGGTGATTGCCTTACACTTGGAACCATGAGCAACTTCGATGTTGTTGTAATTGGGGCAGGTTTGGGAGGGATGGTAGCTGCCAACTATCTGGTTTCCCTGGGCATGAAGACTCTGGTAGTGGAACAGAGCCATCATACCGGAGGCAACATGTCGGGGTTTTTTCGAAAAGGGTACTATTTCGATGGGGGAGACCAATCGTTCGAGAGTATGGGGATCGTGTTCCCTATCCTTGCAGAACTAGATGTATATGATCGGATTGGATGGACTAAATGCCGCTTTCGGATGAAATCTCCCGATTTCGATTTTTTTATCGATTCCTTCGAACAGGTGGAGGAGGCTCTACAAAACGCTTTTCCAGAAGAACCAGGAATACGGCCCCTTTTTCGAGAAATTCGAAAAGTTTCGGAATTTATTGACGCGAACTGCACACCCTGGGAGTTTCCCCTGATCCATCAGTTTTCATTGAAGCATCTCGTGAAACTCTTGTCATATCTGCCGAAACTTCGGAAATGGATCAAGTTTTCCTATCGGGAAAAGATCTGTTCCCTGCTTCGGAATCCGGCACTACGGAATTGGTTTACCCATATCGGGTATTACCGGATGCCCTTTCTGTTCTTTGCTGGTTTCTGGCACCTCTGGTTGAAGGATTACTGGTATCCTCAGGGAGGAATGCAGCATTTCCATGACATATTGGCCCAGCGATTTATCCAGGCAGGGGGAACTCTACGGTTCAATACCCGGATTACCCGCATTTTAAGCGAATCCCAGAAAGTAATTGCCCTCGAAACAGCCGAAGGGGAGCGAATCACTGCAAAACGGTTCGTCTATGGAGGGGATTACAAGAGACTCGTGCTGGAGTTGACGGATCCTACCCTTTGGGAAAGCGGATTCCGAGAGAGAGTAAAGGAAAGTCGTTTGACCGAAGCTATTCTGAATGTCTATCTCGGTGTTCGAAGAACTCCACAGGAACTAGGAGAAGCTCTCAAGGCGCCCCATGTGTTTTATTTCCCCAATTATGAGGTAATCTTTCCCGATCAGTATTCTCCAAGGGACGTTCATCGTTCCATGTGGGTAGCGTTGAACCATTTTGGAACGGAGAATCAGAATATAGCACCGGAAGGTCATACCACGGTGGTATTACAGACCTACAGCTCCTATTTCTGGGAAAATTGTTGGTTGAACGGTTCCGCTTCGTATCCACGCAGTATGCTCTACAGGCAATTTAAAAATGAAATTGGAATGCAATTAGTTGAAACAGGGGAACACATTCTACCCGGACTGAAAGACTGTATCGAATATTTCGAAGTAGGTACTCCCCTCTCCTTGGAACGGTTTTCCCTCAATACAGAAGGGGCAACCGGTGGGTGGTGTTACGATACGGAACTATCTCCTGTGTTCCGATTACCAGGTTTGAATTTGATCCATACTCCCTTATCCAATTTACTCGTCTGTGGGCATTATAGTGTGTGGCCAGGA
>CAKZQO010000239.1 GCA_937140905.1 uncultured Spirochaeta sp. | reverse complement strand
CCTCCATGACATGGGGAAGATCGTTTTCTCCAACGTGCATCCCGAGCTTCTTGAAAAAATTACCAATCTATGTAAAGAGAAGGGGATTCCCAAGGAGCTCTTCGAAGCCATGACGGGAGGATTGAACCATGCCGAGATTGGCGGGCTCATTGCGGAAAAATGGAACTTCCCCGAAGCCCTCATTTCTGCTATCCGTTTCCATCACGAACCGCAGCGGGCCCCCAAAGCCCATCGAGAGGTGGTCGACACCGTTTACATTGCCAACTCCTTCTGTAGTTATGCGGATGGCTTGATTACCTTTGAACAAGTCGATTCGGAGATTCTTTCCACGTACCGGATCACCACTCACGATCAATTCCAGAAGATCCTAGAACGTCTTTCCCAGGCCTTTGATCGAGAAGCGAAAGGGTAACTTCCATATCGACACTTCCCCCGGATCCCTCGAAAACGAGGGGGCTTGACTTTTTAAGGGTAATATATGATATTCAATATATAGAAAAACAAATCCAAAAGGATAGGAGATAGGAGCATGGCAGTTACGATTTATACCACACCTTCGTGTAGTTATTGTAAAAAAGCAAAGGCATATTTTCAGGAGAAGAGGATTCCATTTACCGAGTTCAATGTAGCCCAGGATATGCGAAGGGCAGAGGAAATGGTCAGGAAGTCGGGACAAATGGGAGTACCTGTGATCGACATCAATGGGAAGATCATTGTAGGTTTTAACTTACCAGAGATAGAACGAGCCTTACGATAAGGTGGAATTGATGGCAATCACAAAAATCACCTGGAAAGAAGGGATGGCTTTCGATGTGGATCTTTTAGGTTTTCCCTTCAAGATCGATGCGGATGAACAGTTCGGAGGAAAGGGGTACGGACCTGTTCCTAAACCCCTAGTGCTCTCCGCTCTAGCGGGGTGCACGGGGATGGACGTCGTGGCCATTCTCAACAAGATGCAGATGCCCTTTCAAGGGTTTGAAGTGGCCGTGGATGGAGAACTAACTCCAGAACATCCCAAAGTGTACCATTCTATCCGGATCCAATACCAGTTTTCCGGCCCTAAGTTGGAACTGGAAAAGATCCAGAAAGCCATTAAGCTTTCCCTGGATAAGTACTGCGGGGTGGCAGCAATGCTCAAGAAGACAGCCTCGATTACCTATGAGGTGTACCTCAATGGGGAACGAGCTGCCGGACCCAGTGCTGCATAAGGATTCCTACTGCTACGGCAACGTTTAACGTGGTTTTGGTACCAGAGAGGGGGATCGAAACGATTCCCCTCTTTTTTTTCGCCAAAGAAAGCAATCGGGGATGCACTCCTAACTCTTCCGAACCTACGATGCAGATCCCCTGGGTAGGGAAGGAGAAGTATTCTAGAGCGGTCCCACCTGTTTCAAGGGCAAACAGATTCGGTTCTTCAACTAGCATCTCTGGGGAGGCTAGTTCCCAGGAAACCATATCGATCGTGCCCATGGCGCTTCGTTTTGCCCTTGGGTGGATAGGAGAGGCAGTCCCAGGAGCTAATAGGATGCGTTCCACTCCAAAGCAAGCGGCAGTTCGAAAGATCGATCCTACGTTATAGGGAGATCGTACTTCATCCAGGTACAAACGGATTCCTTTCCATGGAGGAGGATCGTTCCGATGATTAGGATCTATTTGTGGCGTGGAAAAATCCCATTCAGCTGGCTCAGCCCCTATTTCTTCCAATAGGAAGAAACGAATTCGATGCAGGAGGCGACGATACAGAGTAGACAGCTCATCCAGAGTTTCGGATCGATCTGTTAGACCCTCCAGTTCCTTGATTGCACTTGTATAGTGGCTGAAGCGTTCCAAAGAAGAGAGATCAGATACTGTAATGGTGGAAAGGTATTGTAGGAGAGTTGGAATCTGGTTTGGTAGGGTGTCTAAGGTTTGTTCCCATTGATCAATCAACTGTATCAGTTTTCGGATACGGGTTCCCGCAGGTAATGAGATCAGTTTCCGGATTGAAATCATAAGGATCGGGTTCTAGAAGGCACGCTTGAGGAAATCATAGAGGGAATCAACAGAGAGAGGCACATGAAACGCTAGGGTACTATCCAATCCGGCGGCTTCTTCAGCTGCTTCTACGAGTCTTGGGAGTTTCAGATCGAAGTCCCTCAATCGAGTGGGAAGCCCAAGGACAGCTAAAGAACGTCGTATATGGCTCGAGAAGGAAGCAGCAGCTTCCTGCGGATACAACCCAAAGGTATCCTCCCCGATCAATTTAGCTGCTTCTGCCAACAATTCTGGATGGCTCTCCTCGTAGATATCTGCGAGGTGAGGTAATAAGACTGTTCCAATCCAAGATTTAGGAATATCAAACTGTTTATTGAGGGTGTAGCTCAAGGCTACCGCAGGTCCCATGCGGAGAATGGAGTATCCGAAGGCGGATAGAACTCCACTTTGGATGGCCTTCACACGGGGTTTCAAACTTTTCTCTCCGCGAAGGGCCTCGTTCAGCCCTTCTCCTCCGTGTAAAAGAGCCCCTCTAAAGAGGGTTTCAGTCATAAAATTCCCTTCGGAAGAAAGGAATCCTTCCAAAGCTTGGAGAAGGGTATCCATAAGGAGTGTCCCTGTATATTTGGTAGATATGCCTGTCATGATTCCAGGATCTATCAAGGTACCCTTGTGAAGATTCGAAGGTAGGGAAAATACTTTGAGTCGTTGGATCCTTGGATCCATCTCGATGTACGCATTACGAAGCAAGAAGGGATAGCGAAATACCGTAAGGATTTCCATGTAGGCTGAACGTTCTGCTTCCGGATGGTTAGGGGTATTTCGATACCGAGACGCTAGGGCCCACCCCGCATTCAATGTACTGCTCCCCCCCATGGCTAGGATGATTTCGATCCGAGAAGTCCTGGCAAACTCTACCGTGTCTTTTAGGGTGCGAGAAGAACCATAGGTACCAAGGTCATCGATGAGAATGCATTGAATTCCTTTGCTATGTAAAAGATCGATCACTCGTTCGATGTGTCTGCCTTCGTGTAGATTGTAATCCGCTAGGAGAAGAGCCCGGTTTCCAAACTCGGAGGCAATACTTCCCACTAGATTTAGAACATCGCTTCCAAAGTGCACTCTTCCTGGAATATCAAGGATTACCTCGGCCATAGTTCCCTCTGTATAAATAAAAAAAAAGCAGAGATTTATCATCTCCGCTTCTAGATGGTTATACCATAGGATTTAAATTTTGAATAGATCCATGATGCGTTCTGCAACAGATTCGATTACTTTTTCATTGATGTAATTGGGGTCTTCCAGCTTTTTCTTTACCTCTGCTACCCGGTCTTCTCGAATATCCGGAACAGAACGGAGGCTTTCGAGGGCTTTGAATACCTCGGCTTTCTGTTTTGCCTCTTCCGACACATCGATGGAATCTTTGCCTAGAATGGAATCGGATTTAGATACCTTTCCCGTCTTATTGTAATTCGAAATAGGTCCTGTAGGTCCAAGTCTTTCGATGGTCATTCCAAAGCCCTTCCTTTAGCTCTACCTTAGTATCGGCATTGCTAGGTTCAATTTTAACTCTTTTTCCCGCTATAGACAAGTACAGTATACTCACCTTTTTTCCGATCTGGGTGATTCTGTACTCGAGCAAGGAGTGTCACGGCAGGTCCTTCCAAGTATTCTTCGAATGCCTTTGTCATCTCTCTCCCAATGAATACCCTTCGCTCGGGAGCAAGGTCTTTCAGTTCCAGGAGAAGTTTTTCAATTCGATGAACCGACTCATAGATAACGAAGGGTTCATTTCTATCCAACAATTCTTTGAGTCTCGAGCGTCGTTTCCCCTGCTTGATTCCTAAAAACCCTTCAAAATGGACGGAGGTTTCTTGTAATCCCGCCACACTTAAAAGGGTAGAAAAGGCGGAAGGGCCAGGTATGGGAATAACCGAGAAACCTGCTTCCCGAGCCATTCGGACTAATTTAGCCCCCGGATCACTCAAACCGGGAGTGCCCGCATCACTGACATAAGCGACATCCTTCCCTTCTGAAAGGAGTTCCCGTATCCGAAGAGCGCTTTTTGTTTCGTTATGTCCATGACAGCTTATGAGAGGTTTCTTGATATTGTACGCGTTCAGGAGTTTAATACTTCGCCTGGTATCCTCACAAGCTACTACGTCCACCTGCCTGAGAGTCTCGATAGCCCGGTAAGTAATATCCTGAAGGTTCCCTAAAGGGGTAGCTATAATGTATAGGGTTCCCACGACTTCTACAGTATCGATCTTGGGTACCTCCTGCAAGGGGATGTATAGTAATGTATTCTATCCTGTATGGTGTATGTAGGGTTGTTCATTCTATCGATATTTCTCTCGTACCTGCTACTTTCTCTTCTGGGAGGTAGACCGTTCTGGTTCTACAGGGAAAGACGCGTGAAAGAAGGAAAAGCGGATCGAAGCAGTTCAGCTGGAGGCCACACCTGTCCCATCTGTGGCCATGTCCTTCAGAGAGGGCAGAGGGTGAAATCCATCGTATTCCAGGGGGGAACAGAATCGGGGGGAGTGAAAGAACAAGTTTCACATCTCTTGGGATGCCCCTATTGTTTTCCTCCGAACCGGGAGAATCCCCGGAAATGTCCTGTTTGTGAAGCAACCCTTCCCATTGAAGGATACTTGATAGCCCGCTTTTTTACTCGAAAGGGGAAACGGAGGAAACATGTGCACGTGTTAGGATGCACGGAATGTAGGAAACAGAGGAAGAAACCAGTGTCTTAGAACCTCTGCATTGTTGAAAAGTTACAATAAAAAAGCCGCCCGTTTTTCGGGCGGCCATCTTTCATGATCCAATTCCCAGGATTTACCGTTAACCCAATCCCCCGGCTTCGATCAACTGTTCAGGTTTCACGATGGAACCATATTTAGCCTTCAGGGCAAGCAACCCCTGTTTCTGTTCGTCGTAAATCTCGAAGATTCGTTTGGGACAGTCCTTCTCTTTCGAGTAGGCATCCTTTTGGAGATCGATTCGAGCCACGATGTTGTCGATATAGAAGGAGAACTGCTTGTCGTACAATTCCTTCGTGTACTCTTTGTTGATCGTTTCTTTGAAGATCTTTTTGAGATCCTCGTACAGGGGAATGAAGCCAATGGGAGTCACAATAGCCTTTACCTCGTTGTGAGCCCGACGCTCCAACCAAGTAAGCCAAGGCCGCACGTCCCGCTTTTCACCTAACAGGCGTTTATCTCCTGGCTCTCCTCCTCGAGCCCCATGGGTAAGGAAGTAGTTCAACCCAGCCATGAGAGGTTTGTGGGTAAGCTTCTTCGAATTGAAGAATTTGAACTGAGCCTCCATGTAGTCGGCCAGAGGACCAGGAGTAAAAGGAGCGTTTGCCCAAGGTTGTCGGTTCACTCCTTTGGCGCCTACTTCGGTTGCGGTAGCGGCGGAAAGGATCGAAGCACCAATGGCAACTCCGTGATCAGGATTCTTGGCTACCCACACGGGGGGCATTGTGTCGGAATCTCGTCCCGAGTAGGTGATAACTTTAATGGGGAGTCCTTTTGGATCGGTAGCGAGTGCTTTGTTGTAGTTTTCAATAACCTCACAGGAAAGGGTAAACCTTGCATTGGGGTTGGACATAGGAATGGGTTTGCCATTCTCGTCCGTCTTACCCGGCCACCATTCTCCCAACCAGTTACGCCCGTGCTTGGGTATGGGTTCCCCATGACCAGTCCAGTGGGGTACACCGTCATCATCTATTAGAACGTTGGACCAGATTACTTCAGCTGGGATTTTCCCCCGGAGAGCTTTCATGAGGTAGGGATCTCCTTCCCAGTTCACATCCTCCACGATCCCGAACACGCCGATTTCTGGGTTCACGGCCCGCATGGTGCCGTCCTTTTCTATCCAGATCTGGGCAAGGTCGTCACCGATGAAGTCTGTCCCAACCATGGCGGTTGTGGTCTTTCCGCAGCCGGAAGGAGCAGCACCCGCGAAGAAAGTCTTCCGGCCGCCCGGACCCGTTAGACCCGTGATGAACATGTGCTCGGAGAGCTGGTCTTCCTGCCTATAATAGGTGCAGATATCCACGGCAAACCGATGATTACCCTTCTTCAACATGAGGGTGTTCCCCGCATAGGTGCAGAACATGGAGAAGGTGGTGAACCAACTCCGGTCCATAAAGATTCGGGCCTTTGGGATGTCTTCGCTCTTAAAGCGACCGTAACTGTGAGTATTCATGAAAAAGACCCCTGCCCGTTTCACTTCTGCATCGAAATATTTGAACACAGGATAGTACAGAATGTTTCCGGAATGCACCACGTACCAGGAATCCGTAACCATGATGGCAGGGATGGCAGCCTTCGCTCCCACGGGCCCCCGGTTCCAGAAGGAGACCGTCATGGTCTTTCCTTTCATGATGTTCGGATAATGTGTCTTGATGTATTCGTAAGCCTCTTTTCGAAGCATCTTCTTCGCTAGTACCGAAACATCCTCGTCTTCGTTCGCGATATAGTACGTTTTATCTACCATTCGCCCCTGATCCTCGGGCAGATCGAAATGGCAGGTATGCATTGGAAGTTTCAGTTTGAACTCTTCGTTCATCTTCAATGCCATTTCCCGGGCGTATTGAATGTCTTCGGGTGAGTTGGAATTAATCCAGACATTATCTGGCCCCATCAATGCGATGGCGTTGGCGATCTTCAACAAGGCTTCCTCATTCTTGATCGTTTCGATCTTGGCTAGGTTTGCCTTGTCCATTTTGTTTGAAAAGATCTTCTTTGCTTCGGATAGGGTCTTTACACCCCCAAGGTCGGATAGGATTTCTACACCTTTCCTGAGTTCCAGTTTCATGCAGCGCTCCTCTGGATATTTATGTTCTTATCGCACAGCAAGCTGTAGATTGGCAGCCACTCCACGGTGGCGGCAGGGTTAACCATACAAAAAGAAAACTACTACGTCAAGGGTAGAGGAAATAACTAAATCGATTAATATACATATTCATTCAATCCTTTTTTAAAACCTGCATAAAAATAAAAAACCGGCCTCCTGGCATGTAGGCCGGTTTGCATAATCGATCGAAATCTCAACAGGCGTAAGGCGACTAGCGCATCAGTTTGGGAACTAGAGACAAGAGCACCCCCGCGACGACGGCAGAACCGATAACTCCTGCCACGTTCGGACCCATTGCGTGCATTAAGAGATAGTTCTTCGGATTAGCCTCCTGCCCTACCTTGTTGGAGACCCGAGCAGCCATAGGTACCGCGGAGACTCCCGCAGAACCAATGAGCGGGTTGATCGGGCTTTTCGATAGTTTGTTCATCAGTTTCCCTAAAAGAACCCCACCGGCGGTTCCTACGGCAAAGGCAAAGAGCCCTAAGAGGAGCACTCCGATCGTTTCCCATCGGAGAAACTTATCCGATGATAGTTTAGAACCTACTGAAAGTCCCAGCATGATCGTGACTAGATTGATCAACTCATTCTGGGCGGCCTTGGAAAGCCGTTCCGTAACCCCGCATTCCCGAATAAGGTTTCCGAACATGAGGGCTCCCATCAAGGGTGTAGCGGTAGGAAGCAGGAGGATACAAATCCCCAGTACGATAAGGGGAAACACGATCTTTTCAGTCTTCGTCACGTGCCGAAGCTGTTCCATCTTTATTTCCCGCTCCTTCTTGGTAGTCAGGAGACGCATGATGGGAGGCTGAATAATGGGTACCAGAGCCATATAGGAGTAGGCGGACACCGCGATGGCTCCCAGTAAACGGGGGGAAAGTCGGGAGGCCAGGAAGATAGCAGTCGGACCGTCCGCTCCCCCAATGATCCCGATGGAAGCGGCGTCGGCTAAATTGAAATCAAACCCAAGGTACTTTGTCATGGCTAGAGCGCCCAGTAGGGAGGTAAAAATACCTAGCTGAGCGGCAGCGCCTAATAGAGCAGTCTTGGGATTGGCGATGAGGGGGCCGAAATCCGTCAGGGCGCCTACTCCTATGAAGATGAACAGGGGGAATAGTCCCCCTTCGATCCCGAAATCGTAAATCTGCCCTACAAAACCTCCCACGTGGCGAACGATCTTCTGGGTGTTAGGATCGAAGATAAGTTCGGGTAATTTTGCGATCTCTGCCAGAGGAATATTTGCCAAGATCCCACCGAATCCGATGGGAAGAAGAAGAAGGGGTTCGAATTCTTTCTTGATTGCCAAATAGATCAACACAAGGGACACGAGGATCATGATGATCTGGCCTGGCTCAAAAGCCACGATACCAGTGCTCAGTAAGATTTCATGGAACACATCAAGTAGAGACATACACCCTCCTACTGGCGAATCACGGCCAGAATCTGACCTGTCTTGACCTGTGCACCCTGGGTCACTTTGATTTCAACAATCGTGCCGCTTGCGGGAGCTTTGATGGGAGTTTCCATCTTCATCGATTCTAGCACTAGCACCAGTTCCCCCTCTTGTACAGGGTCGCCAACTTTCTTGGGGACCCGCAGGATAATCCCTGGGAGAGGCGAATCGATCTCAACAAGTGCGCCTGTGGCGGATGCTGTAGGAGCTTGTCCTTGAGCGGTGGCAGGTTGAGAGGCTGTTGCTGACGAAGAAGGACTTGCAGCTGACTGCGTGGGAGTAACGGTTGTGGCGGAAGGAGATCCTTCTTTCACGGAAATCGCGTAGGTGACTCCATTTACTACAGCCGCATCCTCTTTTAAAGAGACTACGTAGGGTTTTCCATTTACAGTTACTGTATACACAGGGGCTGCTTTCGGTTTCGCTTCTCCCTCTTTTGCCTCGCCTTCCTTCTTCTTGGCTTCTTTGCGTACTCCGATGGTGGCTTTCCCTTGGAGGAAAAGGATGCCCTTTTCCCGGCAGGTGGCAGCGATGAAGACATTTTCGTCCGTGATGGGAAGACCTGCTTCTTTTAGCATTGCCTCGGCAGCTTTCCTCCCCTTCTTGGGGTCCCGGTCATTGATGTCTACTACCAGTTCGGTAGTTGGTTCTAGACCTAGTTGTTCTTTGGATATCCGAACAACTTCTGGATCCGGCTCTACGGGAGTCTTTCCAAAGTAGCCGAGGACCATTTTCCCGTACCCTTCGGCGATTTTCTTCCATTTGCCAAACATTACGTTATTGAAAGCTTGCTGGAAGTAGAACTGGGAAACCGGGGTAACGGAAGTTCCGAACCCTCCTTTTTGTACCGCTTCTCCCATGGCCGCAATCACTTCCGGATACCGATGCATTAGGTTGTTGTCCCGCATCATCTGGGTGTTGGTGGTAAGGGCACCGCCGGGCATGGGGAACATGGGGATTAAGGGTTCTACCATCGTTGCTTCAGGGGGCAGGAAGTATTCAGCCATCTGGTCCTTGAAGAACTGCTCCAGTTCCATGATCTTGTTGATATCGATCCCAAGATCGAATTCCGTGCCTCTTAGGGCATGCCACATGGAAAGGATGTCTGGCTGACAAGTACCTCCGGATACAGGCGCTAAGGATAGATCGATCTGATCTGCCCCCGCTTCCAGAGCCAACATGTACTGGCTAATACAGACATCTGCTGTTTCATGGCTATGGAAGACAAGATGAACCTTATCACCTAAAAGTTTCCTGGCACCTTTGATCGTATCGTACACTTTCCTCGGTACGGAAGTTCCTGAAGCATCCTTGAAGCAGACGGAATCGAAGGGGATTCCTGCGTCTAGAATCTGTCGCAGGGTGTTTATGTAGAACTCGGCCGTATGGGCTCGCTCGGCTCCCGGTGTTCCCGGGGGAAGTTCCATCATGGTGACTACTACCTCGTGTTTCAGACCCGCTTCATGGATACACTGGGCTGGATAAATAAGGTTGTTTACGTCGTTCAAAGCATCAAAGTTTCGGATGGTAGTTATTCCGTGCTTTTTAAAAAGCTCCGCGTGTAATTTGATAATGTCTCGAGGCTGGGAATCTAACCCTACCACGTTTACCCCTCGGGAAAGGGTCTGTAGGTTTGCGTCAGGCCCTGCGGCTTTACGAAAGTTGTCCATCATGGTGAAAGCGTCTTCATTGGCATAGAAGTAAGGGGATTGGAACATGGCTCCTCCCCCTGCTTCGAAATGCTTGATCCCTGCCGCACTAGCCATTTCAACTACAGGAAGAAAGTCTTTTGAAAAGACTCTGGCACCATAGACGGACTGAAAACCGTCTCGAAACGCGGTGCACATGAAATGAACTCGTTTTTTCATAGTACCCTACCTTGGATTTTTATTTGTGGGTGCGAGCCGTAACGGCCGCAACAGCTATGGCAATTTCAGTCTCTGCTGGACTTACCCGCGAAGGGGCAGTAGGTTCTTCAGGCTCAGGGAAAAATTTCCAGATGAGTTTCGATGCACCCATGATGGAGAGGATCAGGATGCCTAAAAACAGGAAGGTAATGCCCATACCTATAATCATCAGAAATAAACCTTTCTCTAGCACGTCGGTCTCCTTGTAATGACGGATAGTATCTGAGAACAGATTTCTAGCGGTGGGTATTATACAAGGCGAGCCCTTTATTTGCAAGGTGCACTTGCTGTTTATAATAGCTTAGCTTCCAATGTGTACCACTACAGATAGATGATTCTCTATTGATTTGACTCCCGGTACTTCCTTTGCTGCCGATTCTGCCGCAGTAACGACCGCATGAGATTCGGTTACCCCTTCGAGTACGATCTTTCCACCTGCACACCGAACCTCGAGGAATCGAACAGGCAGTTTGGAATCGTAAAGGATCTTTACGACGATTCGCTGGGAAAGGATAAGATCGTCAAGTTTCTGGTTTCGTTCCGTTTTAAGATTCTTTCCAATATCTTCCAGGAATCGGGTGAGAATATCGAGGATCGTCTCTTTTGGAAGAGTTCCCGTATTCAGCACGATATCGTATAGTTCATCCCTCGTCCAATCCACATCGAAGAAGAACCGATGAAATCCAGCCCGTTCGTGATCGCTCTTCATCATCAGTTTATAGGCATGGTTTTCGTTGCAATTCAGTTCCTGTTGGAGTCGTTTGGCTCGCATCTCTGGAGCTGAAACGAACCGAAGTCTTAGTACCCCCGGAACGTGCTCCAAGATCACCTGTGCTCCTCTACCAAGGATGATGCAGTTGTCCTGTCGGGCATACTCGAGAATGGCTAGTTTTAAATAGTTCAAATAGATGTCTCGATCGGTGGAAAACGCATCCCAGAATCCAGGCTTCCGTTCATCGAACCGTTCGATGTTCTTTTTTTCCACCTTGTACTCCTGCAGTTTCTTTTCGATCTCTTCTTTGTCGATGATGGTAAGATGCTGATTCTTCGCTAGTTCTTGCGCAATTTCCAAATCCAGGCTGCCGAGCTGTCTTGAAATGGTTACTACACTCATAAGACACCTCCTCCCCTGAATGGGTCTAGATCTAGTATAATGCTTTCCAACGATACAGGCAAACTTTGTACTGTAATTCTTTCGAACAAAGAAAAAAGGAGAAATCATATTTTTGTCGGCCGTCGGCCGACTTGACACCCATCGACCCCTATGGTAAGGTCGGCACCATGAAACGCGTATACCTATTCCCTGGCCAGGGTGCGCAGTATCCAGGGATGGGGATGGATCTTTTTAAGCATTCCGACCGGGTGAAAGAGTTGTTTCAAAAGGCCTCAACCCTAACCCAGATGGATCTCTTCAAGATCCTGTCCGAGGGAACGGAAGAAGAGTTGAAATCTACCGAGATTGCTCAAGTGGTGATTACTCTAGTGAATCTAGCTGTTTCGGAAGCTCTGCGAGAACGGGGTATTTATCCGAATGGCGTAGCCGGTTTTAGTTTGGGAGAGTACGCAGCGTTGGCAGAAGCAGGAGTCCTTTCGATTGAAGACACTTTCAAACTCGTGCAAATACGGGGGGCTCTGATGGAACAGGCCTCCCGAAAGTGGGATAGCGCCGAGGGGAAAGCAGGGATGGCGGCAGTGATTGGGTTGGAAGCTTCCCGAATTGAGGAAATATTAAGTGGAATCGAAGATGTGTATCCTGCCAATTACAACAGCCCTCTTCAGACTGTGATAAGTGGCACGGCTCGGGGTCTATCCCAGGCCGAGGAGAAGCTGAAACAATCCGGGGCAAAAAGGGTGATCCGTCTAAAAGTATCTGGCCCCTTTCACAGTCCTCTCCTAAGAGAGGCGAAGGAACGGTTCGAAGCAGTCCTGAGGGAGGTTGTTTTTCAGGATCCTCGCATTCCTCTTTACTCGAATGTCACTGGGAATCGCATTGCTAGCGGAGAGGAAGCAAAACGATTGGCTAGTGAGCAGATCGTATCGCCCGTTAGATGGACAACGGTAGAAGAGGAAATTAAACTAGAAGGATACGATGAACTATTGGAGACCGGACCTGGAACAGTTCTTACGGGTCTATGGAAAACATTTTGTGCGAATCCGGTTTGTGTACCGGTAGGTAAGTGGGAAGAAATTATTAAGATAGGTATTGGAGGATAGAATGCTGGTAAAGGGAAAGAATGTGTTGATCACTGGGGGTGCCCAGGGAATTGGAAGGGAAATGGTTCTCCTGTTTCTCAAGAATGGAGCTTCGGTATGGTACATCGATATTCAGCAGGGTGATTCCTTTACGGAGTACCAGGAAGTGGCAAAAGCGAATGGTGTAACTGTCACTTTTAAAGAAGGAAACGTGGCTGATGAAGCGGGAATTACGGCGGTATGCAAGGAAATCCTTAAAGAGTCGGGAGGGATCGATGTTCTGGTGAACAATGCAGGTATTACCCGGGATAATCTATCTTTTCGGATGAGTAGTAAGGATTGGAACGATGTATTGGCTATAAATCTCACATCGGCGTTCTATATTTCTAAAGTAGTAGTCCAGGATATGTTCATGAAGAAGCGCCCTGGATCGGTCATCAATATTGCCTCCATTGTGGGGGTCATAGGGAATGGCGGGCAGGTAAACTACGCAGCTTCCAAAGCGGGATTGATTGGGTTTACCAAGAGTCTAGCTCGGGAAGTAGCCTCTCGGAATATCCGGGTAAATGCCATTGCACCGGGTTTCATCCAAACCAAGATGACGGATAAGTTGACGGACGAGCAGAGGAAAGCCCTCTTTGTGCAAATCCCAATGGGACGACTGGGATTGCCAGAGGATGTGGCAAAAGCGGCTTTGTTCCTGGCGAGCGATCTATCTGCTTACATTACAGGGCATGTACTGCACGTGACAGGTGGATTGGGGATGTAGCATGGGAAGAGGAACGCGTATTGTAGTAACTGGATTGGGAGCGATCACACCTCTGGGATTGGACGTAGCTTCCACGTGGGAAAGCATTAAAATGAACAGATCCGGAGTTGGTCCCATCACCCGATTCGATCCATCCCAACTCCTAACCAAGATTGCCGCGGAAGTTAAAGGCTTTGATCCCAAGAATTACATGGACGGGAAAGATGCTCGAAAAATGGATATGTTTTCCCAGTTCGCAGTGGCGGCAGCTAAGGAAGCGGTGAGGGATGCTGGACTTTTAGAAGGTACCTTTGATCCTACTCGGGCAGGGGTTATCCTGGGAGTGGGAATTGGAGGATTCGAAACCGTGGAAACTTCCCATACCGCCTTATTGGAAAAGGGTCCAAGCCGTGTTCCTCCTATGACGATTCCTAAACTCATTGCTAATATCGGTCCTGGGAATGTGGCGATTATGCTAGGATTGGAGGGGCCCTGTTTTACGGTAACCACTGCGTGTGCCTCGGGTACTGACGCTATCGGGAATGCAGTTTTTTGGATCGAAAAGGGAATTTGTGATTTCGTCCTCACAGGCGGGGTAGAATCGGCCATCACTCCCTTTGGAGTGGCGGGCTTCAATGTGATTCAAGCTCTTAGCACGAAATACAACGATCGACCTACGGAAGCGTCCCGACCTTTCGATAAGGATAGGGATGGATTTGTCATGGGAGAAGGGGCGGGGATTCTTGTCTTGGAGAGTCTAGAGCATGCGAAGAAACGGGGTGCGAAGATCTATGCCGAGTATGGAGGGTATGGAGCCACATGTGACGCCAATCACCTTACGGCTCCTCACCCTGAGGGTAAGGGGGCCATTGCGGCTATGCGGATGGCGTTGGCTGATGCGGGATTGCGACCAGAGGACATCGATTACATCAATGCCCACGGCACTTCCACACCCATGAACGACCCCATTGAAACGGCTGCGATCAAAGCCGCCTTTGGGGATCATGCCTATAATCTAAAAGTTTCCTCTACCAAGAGTATGACGGGGCATTGTCTAGGAGCCGCTGGTGGGATCGAGGCACTTATCTGTGTGTTGGCGATCAAGGATCAATTCTTCCCGGCAACCATCAACCTGCAGAATCCCGATCCTCTCTGCGACCTGGACTATGTGCCTAACAAAGGAGTTCCTGGCGAGATTCGTTACGCCATGTCCAATACCTTTGGGTTTGGAGGGCATAACGGAATCGTGGTCTTCAAGAAATACGAAGAATAGCCCTTCATGGATACAGGAACTCGATCCAGGCTGCTCCCAAAAGGATGGTGAGAATCGTTAGGGGTACCCCTACCTTGAGGAACTGGAAGAATCCGAGATGAACTCCATGTTTACGAGCCGATTCTGCTACGATTAAGTTCGCGATGGATCCCAAAAGAGTAAAGTTCCCTGCAAAGGTACTGGCCATTGCCAGGGTAATCCAGGCTTTTTCTGGATGAGTTAGTAGGGAGATGCCAGGTTTCAATAGCATCACTGCGGGAACGTTGGAAACTAGGTTACTCAACACAGCTGCCACAGTGGAAAATACAAACGTGTTGGACTCGGCAAAGGATGTCAGGTACTCGATGAAGCGGTGAAAGAATTGGTCCTGATCGAGAGCTTCGATCAACACGAAGAGCCCTGCAAATAGAACGAGGAGAGACCAGTCCACATCATTAAAAACCTTTTCGGGATGGATCCTTCGGGTAACGAGTAGGAAGGATGCAGCGAGAAGTCCTGCAAAGGGCAGGGGAATTCGTAATAGAATCCCTAGAAGGAAAATACCCAAGGACGTAAGACTCTTCCACAATAATGGCGGATACACGAATCGTCGGTGTTGTGGAATGGGAGGGAAGCGATAGGGAGCAAACTCCTCTCGAAAGAAGAACACAATCACCCCATAGGCAACGATTAAACCAAGTAACGAAGGCACGCTCAGTATCCCGAGGAATTTAAAGAAATCGATTCGGGAGGTAACTCCGATCATCATGTTCTGCGGGTTACCAATGATGGTCATTGCAGATCCGATGTTGGCCGAAACCCCTAGACCAATGAGGTAAGGGATGGGGTTGCGTTTTAGTTCCAGAACGATGATGGTTACCAGAGGGGTGAACATCAGTACGACTGTATCGTTCAGGAAAAAGGCGGAAAATATACCCGAGGATAGGAGGATAAGGGATAGAAGCTGGCGGGGAGTTCGAGCAAACCGGGTAATCCGGTCTTCGGCAATGCGAAAAAACCCCGATAGTTGGAGGTTTACGGATATCACCATCATGGAAAAAAGAAGCACTAGAGTCTCTAGATCCAAAGCTTTTGCCGCTTTTTCCAAGGGAAGGCCTCCAAAGGCAACCACGGCTACTGCACCGACGAACGCGATGGAGGCTCTGTTCATTCGAAGATAGGGAATTCTTCCTATCGCGATTCCCGCAATGGAAACAAGTACAATAAGGTCGCGAATCATACGGCGTGTTCAGGATACATGGAGGTATTTGTCTGCATCGACGCAGAGTTCAGAAACCCTCTGCCGGAGGGGGGGAAGGTACGATTCCACATCTTTCAAGTTTTGGGATGCACAGGCATACTCTACTTTACGGGCAAGCTCGAGAATCTCGGCTTCCAATACGGTGCCACTGATATTGGCAAGGCTATGAGCGGCTTTACGTACTTTGAGGACATTCGTTTCCATCAAGCCATCTTCCAGCTCGTGCAAGGATTTTGGTAGATCTCGAATGAGGATTTTCAAGAGTTCACGGATCATCTGTTGGTCGCAGTAGTACTTGCGGATTAATTTGTCGAACCGATGATGTTCTTCTGAAGCATGCATACGGCCCCCTCCTGTTTAGGTCTAATGATCTACTCTCAGTGAAGAAAAATCAAGGGGTGCTTGACAGAATGTAGTATAACCACTATGCTAACCATCACGCTGTTTCTACTAATAGAAACATTAGGATAAGGAGTCACCATGACAACTAAAATCGTTCTGCATGAAAGTGATCTGCCCCGGCAATGGTATAATTTGAACGCTGATCTACCTGTACCTATGCCACCACCGTTGACCCCCGATGGAAAACCGATTACTCCGGAGATGCTTAGACCCATCTTCCCCAACGCTCTGATCGAGCAAGAAGTCTCCACCAAACGGTGGATCGATATTCCGGAAGAGGTGATCCAGATCTTAGCCAAATGGCGCCCCACCCCTCTCCATCGAGCCTACTCCTTGGAGAAATACCTGAAAACCCCGGCCCGCATCTATTACAAGAACGAGAGTCTCTCCCCCGCAGGAAGTCACAAGCCCAACACGGCCGTAGCTCAAGCCTGGTATAACAAGCGGGAAGGGGTTAAAAAGCTTACTACCGAAACTGGCGCCGGGCAGTGGGGTAGCGCCCTCGCTTTCGCGTGCGCGCAGGTTGGGTTGGAATGTCAGGTGTTCATGGTGAGGATCAGCTATGACCAAAAGCCCTACCGGAAAATGATGATGCAAACCTGGGGAGCGGAATGCATCCCGAGCCCTTCAGACCGTACCCAAGCGGGAAGGGATGTATTGGCAAAGGATCCTAATACTCCTGGAAGTCTGGGGATTGCCATCAGTGAAGCGGTGGAGATGGCGGTAACGGATCCGACTCATTCCACTAAGTACGCGTTGGGTAGTGTGTTGAACCACGTGATGTTGCATCAGACTGTCATTGGCCTGGAGACCAAGAAGCAACTGGCTTTAGCCGGCGAAAAGAAAGTGGATGTCGTTATTGGATGCGCTGGAGGGGGGAGCAATTTCGCTGGATTAGCCTTCCCCTTCGTGGCGGATAAGATCAACGGCGCACAGATCGATATCATCCCCGTGGAACCTGCCTCCTGTCCCACCCTTACGAAGGGTCCGTACCTCTATGACCTGGGGGATTTTTCTGGCATGACTCCTCTCCTGCCTATGTACACTTTGGGACATACCTTCGTTCCTGCTCCCATCCATGCAGGAGGCCTTAGGTACCATGGCATGGCACCCCTGGTATCGCAGGCTGCCCGTTTGGGTTTGATACGGCCCGTGGCGATCCAGCAACTGGAATGTTTTCGGGCTGCCCTTACGTTTGCCCGTACCGAGGGGATCATCGTGGCGCCCGAGACGAGTCATGCTGTAGCGAGTGCCATTCGGGAAGCGGAGAAAGCCAGGGAAGAGGGAAAGGAGAAAGTGATTGTCTTTAATCTCTCGGGACATGGATTGGTCGATCTGAAAGGGTATGACATGTTCATGAAGGGAGAGTTGTCCGATTTCGAACTCCCCATGGCTGAAATCGAAAAAAATCTGGAAGCCATCAAGAATTTCCCCAAACCTGAGCCGTTAGGAACAAAATAGAGCCAAAGTACTGTTTTTAGCCCCTCTTGAGCGGAGGGGCTATTTTCTTTACAATTCCGCCAATGAAACTTCCCATTACAAAGTATGGAATTCCGCAGGTAATCATCTACCCAGGGATTCTTCTAACAGTCATGATTCTTCTCCTTTTCTGGGTAAAACCTTCGGGTGCCCTTCTTATTCTGGAAGGGATTCTAGGAGTGTTGTTCATCTTTTGCCTTGCCTTCTTTCGAGATCCAGAACGGCAAGTTCCAAAGGATGAAAAAGTTCTGCTTTCCCCTGCCGATGGAACGGTAACGGATATCACGGAGGTCTCCGATTCTCCGCTGGGAGCTCCTGCTCTGCGGATTGGAATTTTTCTCAGTGTCTTCAACGTTCACATCAATCGAGCCCCCTGTGCGGTTCGGATAACGCGGATCGAATACCGGAAAGGGGCTTTCAAGAATGCCATGTCTCCGGATTCAGGGAGGGTGAACGAGTCCAATGATGTGTACATGGAGCGATTGGCAGAACCTATCTCTCCCCTTCTGGTGCGTCAAATCAGTGGAGCCATTGCACGACGAATCGTGTGTGCAGTTGGGCCAGGAGATTCCTTACAGCAGGGTGAACGGTTTGGGATGATCAAGTTCGGTTCTAGAACCGAACTCTACCTGCCTAAGGATGACAAAGCAATGTTGGAAGTAAAGGTAGGGGACAAAGTGAAAGCAGGACTATCGAGTCTTGTCCGGTATCAATAATCCAGGCATGGAAAAGAATTAGGCGGGAAATGAATGGGGAAATTACGACATTTTCTACGGCGAAGGGAGAAGAGTGAAACCGAAGGCAAGCCACCCAGACAACGGTTGCGCTACATAGCGATTCTTCCCTCCCTCATAACTCTTATGAACGGGATCGCTGGGTTCATTGCGATCAGCTATACCAGTCGAGCGGCAAGCTTCGAAAGGCCGTTGAATCAACGGTTCGGGCTTACCTTCTTTGCCATGGCAGGGTACATGGTGTTCCTGGCCATGGTGGCGGATATGCTAGATGGTCGAGTTGCCCGGTTAAGCAAATCTACCACTAGTTTTGGCGGTCAGCTGGATAGTCTATCAGATGCCATCAGTTTCGGTGTAGCCCCTGCGTTTCTCATGCTGAAGGTGATGGAATTGAAAGTCAGGAGTATCTCGTTTTCTTCCCTATTCTTCCAAGGGTTGGTATTGAAGACGATCGGTTTCTGTGCGGTGGTGTATGTATGCGGTACCATTATTCGCTTAGCCCGATTCAATGTTGAGAACGAAGAGGATGAAAGTGCTCATATGACATTTTCAGGCCTCCCATCCCCTGCGGCTGCTGGAATCATCGTAAGCCTAGTGGTTTTTCAACAGGATTTTTTACCTAAATTCCTTAACCGGTATGAAACTCTCTATGCATGGGTAGATGGAGCCATCTACTGGATTCTCCCCATAGCAACGATAGCAGCCGCAGTCTTGATGGTTACTCGAGTCCGTTATCCCCATGTGGTGAATGTGTATTTCAAGGGTAAAAAACCCTTTTCCAGTTTCATCTGGGCTTCTGTAGCTATCCTGTTTGCGGTATGGAACTTACAACTTGCAGCAGTGGTAGGTTTCTGTGGGTATGCGGTATGGGGAGCCATACGGGCTTGGATTCTCCATTCGAAGCAAAAACGTCTGAAAGAAGAATCAGAAGCCTCCAATCCAATAGTTCCTACTTGAATACCGAATCCTAGAAGGTATTGGTATTTTTTACGACGCGATCCTGTTTAGGTAGGATGGTAAATCTAGCACGGTAGGAATGGTAGGGATCCCTATATCCGTATGGTTCCCCTCTTCATCTACCAGTAGGGGATGTCCTCCCAGGGCTTTAAAGGCAGTGAGGTAGGGGGGAAGATCGTCCACGAATAAGACTTCCTCGATCTGGGTTCCGAGTAGGTCTACCGCCCGGTAGTAAGCTTCAGGATATGGTTTGCCTCGAAACTGATTGAACCGGATATCCAAGACAGCATCGAAGTAGGATCGTATCTTAAGACATTCCAGTACCCGTTCCGCATGTTCCAAGGGGGAATTGGTAAGGATTACCTTTGGATAAGATAGAGAACTCAACATCTCCACTAACGTTGGGTTGTAAGATAGAAAGGAAGATACATTCGTGGGATGGACTTCCATCATGTATTCTTCTATGTCGTGAAATCCATACGCTTCCCGAAGCCACTGCAGGGTGGTTCCATACGCCCGAGCGTCCGTTTTTCGCAGAATATGGGCCTCTTTTTCAGATATCCCTAAATACCGAGAGGTGAAGATTGTCATTCTTCGATCGATTTCTCGGTCCAAACCAGAGGATGCAGGGTAAAGAGTGTTATCTAGATCGAATAGTATAGCCCGAATCACTCGTCCATTTAATCATGAAGTTCGGAACAAGCTCAAGGTGTTAGGATCGGGAAGGAACGATCAGAACAGAAGCTTCCTGTCCCTCTTTGCTTCTTCTCCATTCCTTGTTTAATGGATCGCGTATACGTTTACCGTCCTTATAGAACGCGTAGTAGTGGGTACCCGGAAGTAAACGGAGGGTTAGGGTATACAGCCCTGGCCGGACCTCTTCCATCCGGTAGAGATACGGATCCCATCGGGCAAAGGATCCGGTAAGATAGATATCCTTTCCTGGTTCCGCTTGAAACACGAATACTACTTGTTGTTCCTCTTCTCTAATAATGGGGCTTCGGGAGGTTATCATTAGCTGCTCTTTGGGAAACTCGAACCTGGATAGGGAGATACCCTGGGAATCTAAATACGTATACGGATTCAGAGGATCCGTGGTCCATAGACCATCCACGATAAGGCGGTAATCGAGGTGCGTCATGCCTTCCGGAATTGGGTAGGCAAAGAATAGCACTCCTTTATCATTCCGTTGGAATAGATGGACTTTTCGGAACTGTTCATGGAGGAAGGCGATCCCCACATACCGAACTGGGGTTTTGGTTTGGAAAGTGAAAAAAACATGTCCATTGTGAATCTGGGGAGGGGCCGCTTTCGAGGTTCGCATCACTTTTATATGAAGATCCCCCTCCGAATCTGACGCAGCTGCAAGAGCGGTGATGATTGAAAGTAGGATTATGAGTAGAGAGTACTTGCGCATTGTTTGTTTCCTGATATCCTATTACCATAGAATTTCGGAAGAAAGGATGTACAGGTAAAGCATCTTTAGCAATAGCCGAAAATGACGTAAAGGGTTCAAATGCCTCGAGTAGAAGATATCGAACAATTCGCTTCAAAACTCTATGAAACGGGACATGAGCCGGAAGTGTTGACCGAAAGGGGAGAAACCTTCGAACCGGTTCCCAGACCGGAAGAAGGGCTATCTGCTGATTTGGCGGAATTGTTCGAAGGGATCCCATTAGAGGAATCGACTGCGGGACCTACCGCAGAAGAAACGCCTGAAGAACTGCCCTTAGATCAATTGCCACAAGAGGAAATAACCCCTTTTGAAAGTGAAGGCGCTTCCCTTTCCCAACCCGTAGAGAAAGAAGAGTCTCTGTTCGAATTCGAAGAAGGGCTTCCATCGGAGGAAGAAGTTCCCTCCCAAGAGGCACCCCCTTCACCAATTGAAGAAGTGGTTTCGACACCTTCGGAACTCCGTTTTGAGGAAGAGGGCCTAGAAGAAGGGGGCAAAGAACAGGAACCTACCTTAGAAGAGTTCGAGATGCCGGAGTTGCCTTTAGGGGAAGAGGAAACACCTGCACAAGAAGAAGGGTTGCCCAAACCTGAAGAAGAGGGATTGGAAGAGTTTTCTTTTCCAGAAGGAATGGAAAGTATAGAAGAACAGTTCACCTTGGAAGAAAAAAGCGCTCCCGAAAAGGAGGAGATTCAGGCGGAACACCTATTCGAGGAGGAAACAGCTCCTAAGGAAGAGATAGAGGAAATTCCCTCGTTCGAGGAGGGTGCCGCTCCCAAGGAAGAGATCGAGGAAACGCCCTCGATCGAAGAGGGTTTCTTCTTTGAAGAGGGAAAGACTGAAGCAGAACCTTCTGCCCAGCCTCTTCCTTCCAAGGCAACCCCGATAGAGGAAGGAGGCGAAAAAGAAGAAGGGGAATTGGAAGAAATCTCCGTGGATGAACTGGGCGGTGAAGAGTTTAGCTTAGGAGATTTTGGAGCAGAGTTTGGCATACTGGAAACAGAAGAAGCAAAGGAAGAAGAGCCTGCCATCAATATCCCTGCCGGCGCTGCAGAGGTCATTGCGGCGGTTGCGGAAGAGGAGGAGTTCTCGCTTTCGGAAGAGGAGTTCGAACGATTCAAGAAAGCCCTTTCCGACCTCCCGTTGAATCTTAGACGAGCCATCGAGGAGGTAGTAGGTGGAAACAAAGCTTCCGATGAAGACCAAATCAAGTTGATCCGATACATCTTGGCTGGTGAAAGCTTATCCACCATCGCTACCTTCACAGGGAAGCTTTTGGGTCGTCCGTTAAAAGTTCCCAAGGGGTACGAAAAACGAACGGGATATGCGTACGAAGCGGAAAAAGAAACCCTATCATATATCCTCCGGGAAAAGGTTCTTCCCATCCTCAGGTTGGCTCTTGCTTCTGCGTTCGTTACAGGTGTTCTATTCTATGGCGCGTATCTTTATATTTACAGACCCCTCTATGCTCGATCCCTCTTTCGCCAAGGGTATGCGTTGATTGAAGCGGATCGATATCGGGAAGGGAACGGCTACTTCGATCGAGCCTATCGTATTTGGGACGACAAGGAATGGTACTTTCGGTATGCGGATCTTTTCGTGAGGAAGAAACAGTACGCTCTTGCCCAAGCTAAGTATGAAGAACTCCTTGCTCACTACGCTGATTATATCCATCCTCGAACAAAGATCTGGACGGAACGCAAGAAAGACTCCTATTTCGAACGGGGAGTTCTCGCTTATGGGGATCTGGAATCCCGGGTGTTGGAAAACTATGAGAAAGCGGAAAAGATCCTAAAAAAACTCTTGAATGTGGATTTGTACCATTGGCAGGGGCTCCTCGCTTTGGGGGACAACTACATTCGATGGGCGGATGTGGAACCGCAAAAATACCAGGAAGCTAGAAAAACCTATGGAACTCTTTTACAGCGATACGGGGACAAGGATACCATCCTCTTTCGGTTTCTTGAACTCTTTATTCTGACAGATGAGTTCGCGGAAGTGAATCGATTGAAGGAATACTTCGAAAAGAAGGAAAAATTGGAAATAGATGTCGAACGGTACGCCATGTTGGCAGGGTACCTTATCGACAAAGGCAAGACTGAGGATGTGCAACCCATCCTGACACGGGCCATGAAGGCAAATCCAAATGTTGCTGAGGTGCACTATCAGTTCGCTCGGCTCTTCCGAACTACGGGGAAAGCACGGGATGAACGAATTGCACTGGATCGGACCTTGAGTCTCTATCAAGAAAAGGAGAAACAACAAGCTCTTACCCGCAAGGAAGTATGGAAGCTGATCGATACCTACAGGAGGGATGGGGATTATCGGTTGGAACGACGGGAAGTGCTGGAAGCGGAACGATCCTATCAGGAAGGTATCCGACGATACGAAGAAGCGTTATCCACTCGCCTGTTGAAGCCGAATCCAACGCTAGGACTTCTCTATGTGGGGTTGGGGAACCTGAACTACTACGAGGGGCAAAGATTTCAGGAAGCGTTGGCTCTATATACGAAAGCGGAAGCCTCCTTCGTGCAGGACCCTGAGGTGTCCTTCCGAAAAGGGTACATCCAGTATTTCTTTGGCAACTATGAACAGGCCATCTTCGAATTTCTAAAAACTGAATCGAAATTTCCTGAAGACCGGAACGTTCTATTCGCCTTGGCTACTGCGCTGTATCAACGAAACGATTATGCGGCCGCCTCTGGCTACTACCGCTATTTAGTAGAAAAATTGACGACGGATCGAGGTAAGGTTCGATTCCTGGAACCCCACATCAAACCAGAGGATCGAGCGTTAGTGTTGAAATTAATGAAAACCTACAACAATTTAGGGGTAACGTTGAAACGGCTTTCCGATCGTACCCGAAGGCCTAACTTGAATTCGGAGGCCCTCGTTTTCCTTACCGATGCCGTAGAGCTATACGAGAACTATTCTCGAGATCAGGAAACAAAGGTTAGGGGAGAAACCAAGAATCTTGCCTATTTGAATATGCGTAAGATCTTGAACCCCTCCTTGCCGTACGATCTGCAGGTCTACACTTCCATTCCAATAGATCTTCGGAATCAAGAATTCTAAGCCGATATGAAAAACATGGAATCTGTTTCTTTTTCCGAGAAACTGGCTATCTGGAATCCGTATCCATTGGAATCAGGGATCTGTGTTCGCTTCTCCCTAGGGGATCTCGATGTTTGGGTGGAACGGTACGATATTGAATGGCACGTGCACACCGAATATCGAGATAAATCTGTTCCCATGGGGAATTCCGATCCGATTTTCAGGATCGAGTCCATATCGAAAGAGCAAAAACCGATCACGACCGAGTGGAAGCATTACCTCGTCCGGAATGCCCCCTGTATCTATCCTACGCCAGCAATACCCGATCGGCCTCTGGTGGTAAAACCCGATCGTCTCCTTGTGATACTACCGGGAGAAACCGCACAGTTCTTCATTTTCTTCCCGTTATGGTTGAGGTTCATGGTAGGTCCCATAGGAAGAAAAGTAACTCCTAAACTTCTATTCGAAATGCCCATCTTTCGGATGAAGAGTACCTGGTTCGGCGATCCGGTATCTGGGGAACTTTGTTATGCCACAGAGACCCGGCTTTTTACCGATTTTCATTCCCTCCCCGAACATCCCCTCTTTGCCATTTGTCCCCTTCGCATCCGAAACGAGTCCGCTATAGAACTTCCTTTCGACAAGATTTGTCTCCACACGGAAGTGTTAAGTCTGTATGGCGGAGAAAGTAGGATCTGGACCAATGCGAGTGAGGTGATCTTCAAAGGTGCTGAACAAGAAACGGTAGTAGAACCCTCGAAACATCCGCCATCCTTCGAACCAAAGGTTAGACTTTTGGCATCCCCTAGACAAGTCTCCGATATTTGGTATTTCAAACGTACCTTCAGTCTGTTGAAGATCATAACGGGTTTCTAGGAGCAAACGATGAAAATCCTCGATTGGCTGAAATATATTCCTTCGGAAGTATTTCAAAAAGGATTAAACGTAGGGATTACCCTTCTTGTTGGAGTAGTAATCATACGATTCCTCCTGTATTTGAGTGCAAAGACTTTTTTAAAACCCCTTTCCGAGCATAGCAAGCTGATTGTGCGGAATGTCCTCCTGTACATTGCTTCCACAGTTCTAGTAATTACCCTGCTTCGCCAGGTAGGTTTGGACGTATCTACCCTATTAGGTGCGGCAGGAATCATTGGAGTAGCCATTGGATTCGCCTCCCAGACGAGCGTGTCCAATATGATTAGCGGTATTTTTCTCCTTTCCGAACGCCCTTTCGAAGTGGGAGACGTGATCAAAGTGGGTGATAAAACAGGTATCGTAAGCTCTATCGATCTTATGTCCATCAAGATTCGCACTTTCGATAACCTCTTCATTCGAATTCCCAACCAGATGGTATTGAATACAGAAGTGACAAATATTACCCGCTTCCCTATTCGGCGGATGGATATCAGTTTCCAGATAGCCTACAAGGAAGATCTGGAACGAGTACGAAAGCTGCTGATGGAAGTCGTGGAAGTCAATCCCTATGCGTTGAGAGAACCGGAACCCCTGTGGATCGTGCAGGGGTTCGGCGAATCGGGGATCAATGTACTATTGGGCGTATGGTTTCAGAAGCAGGATTTCGTGAACCTGAAGAACTCCCTCCTGCAGGAAATCAAGGAGAGATTCGACCGGGAACACATCGAAATTCCCTTCCCCCACAGAACTCTCTATACGGGTTCAGTTACCGAACCTCTTCCCATTCGAATCGTACAGGATCGATAGTGTGTATAGGGAGAGTTACCTTACCCGATCGGCACCATCCATCCGAATTTGTCTGGAATGGCCCCGTACTGGATCCCTTTGAGGGTCTTTTGGAGAGTGGTGGTAAGTTCTCCAGGTTTTCCGTTGTTGAATACCGTGGTTCGTTTTCCATGAGTGATGGACTCGATGTAAGTCACTCCTGCGGCGGTTCCCGTTACGAAACATTCCTTCGCAGAGTCTAGTACTTCTTCTATACTGATGAGGCGTTCTTCCACTTTAATCCCCATGTCCCGAGCCAGGGTAATAGCGCTCATGCGAGTGATTCCTGGAAGAATGGTGTCTTTCAAGTCTGGAGTTACCAAGGTTCCATTGGAAAGGTAAAAAAAGATGTTACAGGATGAGCCTTCTTCCACGTACTTGCCCTCTTTCGCGTCGAGGAAGATCACTTCCATGTACCCGTTCTTCTCTGCTTCTTTCTTGGCGAGGATGGGAATTACGTAATTGGAACAACACTTTATCCATCCCGTACCTTTGGGAGTGGCCCGCACTCTGTCGGTGGTGATGGCCTTCGAAGTTCCCGGCTCGAAGTACGCTCCCACTGGGGTGGTAATGATCACTACCCATGGTTTGTAAGAAAGTCCAAGCCCGATTCCAGGCTCCGAATAGGTGAAAGGTCGAATATAGATGGAATGCCCCGAAGAAAAGTTGTCTTTTTCCCATGTGGGATCGTACTTGGGAGCGTACCCAAGTTTCTTGTTTCGGCGAATCAATTCAATCACGGCAGAAACGAATAACTTTTCGGGAAACGGGGGCATCAGGAGCCCTTCCATCGATCGATGCATCCGTTTCGCGTTTTCATTCGGGCGAAAAAGCTTTAATTCTCCATTCTTTTGGGGAAAGGCTTTCAATCCCTCGAATACTCCCAGGCCATACTGGGTCGTATAGTTCACGAGGGGCAATTCAGGAAAAGAATTCCTCTGCGCCAATAGCTTCTGCATTGCCTCTGGAGGAAGTTTTGCTTCCTCTTCAGGAGTAGTGTGAGGTTTTTCCACAAAGGTTTCACTCCACTTTCCCTCCTCTTCATAGTGAGCGTAGTAGACCCAGGGATACATCGCCAGGGAAAAACTCTTAGCCATAGGAATCTCCCATATAATAAAGATTTTCACAATTTTAGGGCGATAGGCATCCTTGGTCAATAGATCTGCCCTTCCGTGGAATTTCTCTTGATTTTTCCTTCCTGGGCATCTACAGTTAGACCACCTATGGAAGCTATTCTTATTCTGGCGGGGGGCTCGGGAACTCGATTGTGGCCGGCCTCTTCTTCCAACCATCCAAAACAGTTTTTATCCTTTGGGTTAGAAAGAAGTTTTTTACAGAATGCGGTGGAACGAGGATTGTCGGTGAATCCTCAAGCGGAAGTCGTGATCGTAACCGCCGAGATCTACAGGGAAGAAACGTTAGCCCAAGTATCCTCCTACTTGGAACGAGGAGCCCGGATAACGGTCCTAGGGGAACCAATGGGCAGGAATACGGCTCCCGCGATATTTCTGGGTGCTTTGTACCTGAAACGCAGGATCCCCGGGGAAGGGCGTATTCTGATTCTTTCAGCCGATCATCTGATTTCTCCCCTAGATTCCTTCGTGCGGGACGTACGAAAGGCAGCTAACTTGGGGGCCTCTGGGTGGATCACGGTGTTCGGGATTCCCCCCAGTTCACCCCACACGGGATACGGGTACATAGAGAGGGGAGAGGAAGAAGGAGAGGGGTATCGCGTCCACGCCTTTAAGGAAAAACCGGATCGAGCTACTGCGGAAAGATACTTGCGTTCAGGTCGGTTCTACTGGAACTCGGGAATGTTCCTCTTTTCGATGCAAACCTTGTTCGAAGAGTTTGATCAGAATGCTTCCGATATCGTGAAACCCTTCCAAGCGGCAGGATTCCTGGAAGGATCCTCAATTGAGCAATACTCCTCTCGCCTACCACGAGTTTATGAATCCTTGCCTTCCATCTCTGTCGATTATGCGATCCTTGAACGGTCCCATCGCGTGGCAATGGTACCCGCCACTTTTTCTTGGAACGACGTGGGAAGCTGGGATGAAGTGGCACGACTTTTGCCAAGAGAGGCTCCCCAAATCATAGAACTGGAAGGTAAGGGGAATTATGTGTATTCGGAAATCCCCGTTGCCCTCTGCGGAGTGGAGGATCTGATCGTGGTCATCAGAGATGGAAAGGCCCTCGTTCTGAAGAAGGGTTCTAGCCAGTTGGTTAGGGACGTGGTGTCTAGATTCAACTCCGTGTAGGGGGGTATATGATCTGGAAATTGATTCTATGGGGTGTGGGGTTGATAGCGTTGGAACAGTTGCCCCTTCTGGCGAACCCAGCCCAAGTGGGCAGGATGGATCCAAACACCCTAGAGCCGGAAACTCTCCTTGGTATGACCCTGGAGGAAGGGTTCCAGAGGCTTGGTCCTCCCCACCAGGTTGGGACAGTGCGTGGTTCAGAGCCCTGGCAAGATGATGTACTGTTCATATACCCCCTAGGGGTGAGCCTGTTCTGGTTCCAGGATAGGGTTTGGCAGATCCGTTTGTCTGCTCCCTTTCCAGGAAAGGTGAGAGGAATCCAGATCGGAGATTCCCGCGATCAGGTAATAGGGGTTCTGGGCCCCCCCTACTATACTGAGAAGGACTGGGTCCTTTACCATTTCGAGGGCCCCGCCTATCCGATTCGTTTACGGATATTCTTTCGGGAAGGATTGGTAGAAGATATGTACCTCTATCGGGGAGATTTCTGAACCGAGCCCCTATGGTGATATTAAGGGTTTCCGAGAGAACATTGGATGAGGTGTCCCAGAGGTTGAAAATCCATGAAGGGTTCTACGATGGATTCGAAATCGAATTCGAATCCTTGGAACATCCGGAAAGGGAAGATTGGGGATCCTTTTTTCTGCAGGCTAAAGGGTTGCGTATTCTTTCCATACCCAGAACGCTGGTACACCATGCAGGGCCTTTGATCGAATTGTCTCGTACCCTCATTAAACGAAGGCTTTTTGATATGGTTCGGGTACCGTACGAGAAGAATCAGAGCAGAGGAACAATCCAAGACGTTTTAGAAGAGGAAGCTCATGCAGACGGGGTAGGGGTGATTCGATCTATTGATATGCAAAATATCCACGGTGAGAATGAGGTAGATACCTATCCTCCTAAGCTAACGCAAGGTCTTGTTAAGGAAAAGGACGTTCTCCATTTAACCCTCAATCCTTCGGGATGGAGGGAACTAGGCCCCTTTGTGGAACGGGTAATTCTGGATAGAAGAAAAGAAGATGTGGGGATTAGAAAAAGTTTTACCTTGGAAGGCCCGTATGGATTCCCCTTTCAAGTACTAGCGAGTCGTCTAGGATCATGTTTTACCTTCACTTCTCCCCAATCGAACGGTCCCCTGGTGGATCCTATCACCCTCCATACCGTGTACCGATACCCTTCCTTCGGGCCTCAAACGGCTCTCTTTGGGATCATTGGGAACCCTGTACTCCATAGCAGGTCTCCTCACCTACACAATCGGGGGTACGAAGCACTGGGAATCGATGCGGTGTATGTTCCGTTTCCTGTAGACGATCTGGAATCCTTTTTCTCCGTAGCCCGAAAGCTCAAGATCAAAGGGCTTTCTGTAACGATACCCCACAAAGAATCCGTGTTAAAATTTTGTGACTGGTGCGAAGATGCAGTTCGTGCCGTGGGAGCCTGCAATACCTTGGTCTTATCGGAGAAATCGATCAAAGGATACAACACGGACGTGGAAGGGTTCTTGGAACCATTAAAAAGAGTCTTCCCAACGATAAGAGGGGTGAACGCCCTCGTTATCGGGGCTGGGGGAGCGTCCAGATCCGTTGTGTATGGATTGGTCCGGGAGGGAGCGAGAGTGTTGATCCTGAATCGGACCGCTAGCAGGGCCGAGACTCTGGCAGCGGAGACGGAGAGAACCCTCTCTCTTTCGGAGGGGACCATCTCAGCAGGCCCTCTAGATCGAGAGGGAATTGCGTTGGTAAAGCAGTTAAAGCCAGACTTGGTTGTGCAGACGACCTCCTGCGGAATGCATCCCAAGGAAGAGGAAGACCCCTTTCCAGACCTATCCTTCAGAGGGCAGGAAGTGGTGTACGATCTGGTGTACGCACCAAAGGAGACCCTCTTTCTCAAGCGAGCTAAGGCAGCAGGCTGTCCCGTAATCTACGGGGATGCTATGCTGATTCACCAAGCTTTTCGACAGTTCCTGCTCTTCACAGGCAAAGAGTACCCTCGTCAGTTAATCGAGGGCATATAACCTGTTTCCGCTACGAAACGGTAATATTTTCCTTTTCGGCTCAACGCATCTTTCCAGGCGTTTTCTGGTTCGGGGTGGAATACGATACTCTGATGGCCGGGGACTACGAACCAGGAGTTTTCCCGCAATTCCCGTTCCAACTGTCCGGGCCCCCAACCGGAATACCCTGCATATAAGCGGAGTTTGGGTCTGTCTTCTAGAGGGGTAATATTCCATTCGTCGATCAGATAACTGATCAACTGTTTTGTGGCCGGTTCGAAGAACACTCCAGGAATGGGGGATGTTGCGTTGGGGTTGAGTAGTTTATTCTCTAAACCCGAGTGTAATACAAATAGATAGTCCTGTTGTACCGGCCCTCCTATATAGACAGGCACATGGAGAACGGCTCCCTCCAGACTTTCTGGAAGCACGTCGTTGAGTTCTTTTCCTGAAGGGCGATTCAACACTAGGCCAAAAGCCCCTTCGTCGTTGTGCTGAATAAGGAGTACGACGGTACGAACAAAGTTTGGATCCAGGAGGTTTACACTGGCTATGAGAAAGTATCCTGAAAGGTATCGAGGCTCTGTCATGTTCGATTCACTACTCATAGGTTAGTTGGAGTATACGCATTGGGGACAGTTAGGGCAAGCATGGTTGAGTATAGTATTTTTAATATATTCTACACCGTTGACAGCCAGTAAAAAAAGTGTATAAAAAGGGGACATGCCGGAAGCGACGGTTCGTTGTGCTTTTATTACGGGAGGTTCCAGTGGTATTGGCCTGGCCGTTGCAAAAGAGCTGGTTCGAAGAAAAGCAGATGTCTTACTCATTGCCAGGGACAAGAATCGATTGGAGCAAGCAGCGGGATCCCTGATATCGGGAAGGGTTGACGCTTCTGGTAGAATCGAACCCAAACCTCGAGTCGCTACCCTTGCCCTCGATGTAGGGAATCCAGAACAGGTCAAGAACCTATTGCTTCGTGCGGTACAGGAGTTTGGAGAGCCCGACTTTCTTCTCAACTGTGCGGGTGAAGCTTTTCCGGATTATTTCGATCGAATCCCCGACGCTCTGTTCGAGCAAACCATCAATGTGCACCTGAAAGGCACATGGTATGTTACCAAGACTCTTCTTCCCTATCTGAAGAAGAATCAAGGAATCATCGTCAATGTATCCTCCTTAGCAGGTCTTGTGGGAGTGTTCGGGTATACAGCTTACAGTGCGGCGAAGGCAGGAGTAATCGGCTTTTCCGAAGCTCTACGGAGCGAACTCGTTGATGAAGGGATACGGATAGCCGTACTGTGCCCTCCCGATACCGATACCCCTGGTTTCGAAAAGGAGAATCGAATGAAACCTCGGGAGACGAAAGCAATTTCCGCCAGTGCGGGAGTATTGAAACCAGAAACGGTAGCACAGGAGCTGTTCCGAGGGTTGTCGAAAGGGAAATTCCTCATCATACCCGGTTTCGAGGCTCGGTTCACAGCATGGGTAGCCCGGCACATGCCGGTTGTGGTACGATGGGTGATGGATCGAACCATTCGGAACTGTCGAAGACAAATACAGTCCGTATAATACGACTGAGAAACGAGAGAGGCAACAACATGGTAAAGAAGGCGATTTTTCGTAAGGATGGTAGATTAAGTGAAGTACGGAAAGCAAAAGCAGAAGGATGGTATCCTTATTTCCGACCCATTGAAGCGTATCACGGTTCTCGGGTGATCATCGAAGGGCGGGAATTCATCATGGCCGGTTCCAACAATTACCTAGGACTTTCTCACGATCCTCGCGTGAAAGCAGCTGCGGAAGAAGCGGTACGGATCTACGGTACCAGTTGCTCTGGCTCTCGGTTCATGAACGGCACGTTGGATCTACATGAAGAACTGGAACGAAGATTGGCTCGATTCACGGGTAAGGAAGCAGCTATCTGTTTTACTACAGGCTACCAAACGAATTTGGGTGGAATATCGGCCTTGTTGGGGAGGGGGGAGCACATCGTCACGGATAAGTATAACCATGCTTCCATTATGGACGGGATCTTCCTCGCCAAAGGCCTCTATGGGGATGTGAAAGTGCATAGGTATCCCCATGGAAACCTGCAAGAGATGGAAGAACGACTGCAAGCGATCCCAGAGGATGAACCGAAATTGGTGGTTACGGATGGTGTGTTCAGCATGGAAGGGGATATTGTTGACCTGCCCACTTTGAAACGGATTGCCGATAAGTACGGTGCAGGCGTCTACCTAGATGAAGCTCATGCCATCGGTACGATCGGACCCACGGGAAGGGGTACCACCGAACATTTCGGTTCTAGCGATTTGGCAGACATCATCATGTGTACCTTCTCGAAATCCTTTGGCTCCATAGGGGGCTTCCTTGCAGGGGATGCGGATATCATCGAGTACATAAAACACACGGCCCGGCCCTTGATCTTCTCCGCTAGTATGCCTCCCGCCAATCTGGCAGCAGTACTGAAGACTCTGGAAATTATCGAACAGGAACCTGAACGGGTACAACGTCTCCAGCAAATCGCTCGGAAGATGATCGAAGGGTTCAAAAGTATGGGATACGACATTGGAACGGCCCAGACCCCCATTGTTCCTCTAATCATTGGAAACGATGAAAAAACCTTTCTCCTCTGGCAGGCCCTATACAACCGGGGAGTGTATGTGAACCCGGTAGTATCCCCAGCGGTTCCCCCCAACCGGTCCCTCCTTCGTACCTCTTACATGGCCATCCATACGGATGAGGAACTAGACATGATCCTCAATATCGCCGAGGATGAGGGGAAGAAACTAGGGATCATATAAAACGATTTAGCTTGCACAAGTTGCGTTGTATGCTCTATACTGATGCAAAAGACGCAACAAAACTATGGATTTATTTGCCCTGAAATGCTTCGTGAATCTCGCTCGCACCCTTCATTTTGGGAAAGCGGGGGAACTAAGTAACCTGAGTCCCTCGGCTCTGTCTCGAACCATCAAGCGGATCGAAGACGAGGTAGGGAAACCCCTCTTTATACGGGACAATCGATCCGTTTCCCTAACCCGAGCGGGAGAGCTGTTCTATGCGTACGCAAAAAAGGCTCTGCAAGAGTATCAAGAACTACAGGAGAGTCTCGAGGAAGAACCGACACAAATGGGAGGAGAAGTTTCGATCGTTTCTTCCCTATCTGCCGCCTATGCGATCCTTCCTTCATTGGTGAAGAAGTTTCGTCTCTTGTATCCCAATGTCACGCTGAATATTCGGCTACTGGATGAACAGGCACCGATGATCGAAGTAACGGAGAATGAAGCGGATTGTGCGGTTCTCCTCTCTCTTCCCGACTATGTACCCAAGGGGGCTTTGCTTCACCGGTTGGGAGAAACTCCATTGGTGTTCATTCGTCCTATTCTGGAGTGCAAAACCAAAAACCTTACCTCGAAAACTCCTATCGAATGGGGGGAGGTGCCCTTGGTGCTGACTCGATCAGACCTTTGTAGGAGAAGGGTGGAAGCCTGGTTTCGGGGAAAAGATATCAGGCCACGGATAACGGCCGAAGTGGATTCCTTCGAGGAGGTACTTGCCCTTGTGTCCTTGGGAAGTGGGGTAGGGGTGGTGCCCGAATTGATTCTTCGCACGGAAGCGATAAAACCTAACATTCAGATCCTCGAGGTGCACCCAAAGATCGTGGGATACAACTATGGGCTGGCAGCGATGAAGCGGAGGCTCCAGCATCCCGTAGTACGAGCTTTCTGGGAAACAGTGACATTAGGGAATGAACAAAAACTTCCCCAATGAATCCTCCTTTATAGATTCTTTACTTTCCCTGCTTGAGGTACTCAACGAACCTTTCTTCCGTTGGATTTTTCGTCAGGAAAAAGAAACGCGAAAACGAGTCCTTCTGCCAACGATCCGAACTCCCTGGGAATTGATCCAACATCTTTCAATTCTCTTTGAATTTGGTATCCCCTACCTGGAGACCGAGTACGAAGAAGTCCTATCCTCGGTTTGGGTGGCTAGAAGAGTACGGATTCACGGGACAGCTACCTTAGTGGGGCCTCTTGTGCTCAATGAAGGGGTAGAGATCGGTCAAGAAGTGTTTTTACAAGGTCCGTCGTACCTGGGAAGAAGGACTAGGGTGGAACACGGGGCGGATATTCGGTCATCCATCCTCTGTGAAGGGGTTAGGATTGGTTCATCGTGTACTGTACTGGATTCGATCTTGGGAAAGGGGGTCGTTCTGGAGGATCAAGTGACTACCCTTACCCAAGGCGAAACTCCTATCCCTCTATCCGTAGAGTATCCCCATGGGGTGTTTCACCCTACGGGATGTCGTCGTCTAGGGAGTTTCGTTTGTCCGGGGGTGCGAGTTCGACAAGGGACACATCTAAAATCAGGATCGTTCATCCCTACAGGTTCCCTTGTCTAGCAGGATTTCCCTATTGGAATCCCCGAATTTCCAACGCTTGGGATAGACTGCTGGCCATTCGAAGGGCTTTGCGAAGAAAGGTCAAAAGGAACCTCTGGGTAAGGAACTGGAAGGATCGCCTGGAGCCGAAGCGTCGCAGAGCCATGGCATCGAGGATCTCCCTGGAGATATCGAGAAAAAGGGGAAAGAGAAGGAGGGTAATGCTCAGGGCTAATCCAATCCGCTTCCCTTTTTTCTTAGGAAGCCTTCGTAAGAGGAACTCAATGGCTTTTCGAATTTCTCCATTGGAAGTCACCGCTAGAAATAAATGAGTCCAGAATATCAAACACGTGAACCGTGCCGTTTCCAGTGCTCCACTTTCAAACCCGATAAAAAGGGTACGAGAGATCAGCAGGAAAAAAGCCAGAACCCAGAGAGGCCGAGCTTCTTTTAGAATAGAAAGGGGATTCAATCGGATCCCGACGTGCAGGGCGATGATCAAGAGAGCCAAAATCACAAGATAGAGGCTAGGGCCTACCATGGTAAGGAAGGATACGGATAGGTAAGCAGCGAGTTTCCATCGAGGATCTATTCGATGGAGAAAGGAGGTGCCTGGTACGTGGTGAAAGATCACCGAGGAAGCCATGTGCAGGTTTCCAACGGGGTCCGGGAGAAATCGAGAGGATGAAGACCATACTGACCAGCTTTGGGAGCTATCGCTTGGGTCGGACCATCCTCCACGATCCTTCCTTTTTCCAGGATAACGAGGCGATCGGCATGGGCCAAAGCTTTTTCCAGTTCGTGGGTAATCAATACGATTCCAATCCCTTTGTCCTTCAAATGGAGTAGGAGTCGTAGAACCGAAACGATACCGGGATAATCTAGATTGGCAAAGGGTTCATCCAAGATCAAGAGTTCCGGTTGGAGGGTAAGGATTCCGCCAATGGCTAGACGACGTTTCTCCCCACCAGAGAGACGAGCCGGAGGGGTAAGGAGGTTGTGCTCTAGGCCTAACAGGTGGATGACGGATTCTACCCGACTTTGTATTTCTCCTTCCGGTAAACCCAGATTTTCCGGTCCGAACCTCAATTCTTCCTCGATGGTTTGGCCGATGATCTGACTGTCCGCGTCCTGGAACACTAGGCCTACTTTCTGCCGGGCTTTATCGAGACAAGAAGGAAGGGGCGCTCCCCTGAAGAAAACCGCTCCTTCCGTTGGGCGGAGGAGACCGACTAAGTGACGGGCTAATAGGGTCTTACCGGATCCGTTTCTCCCCGCTAGTAGGACGAACTCGCCTTTATAGAACGAAACGTTCACTTGGCAGAGACCCTTCATCCCATTGGGGAAATGGTACGTGAGGTTTCTAGTCTCCAAATCGGGACAAAGGGTAGCTATATTCTCCCGCTTGGGAGTGTGCCTCTCTGAGTTTTCACTAGACTGTCTGGGCTGATCCTTACCGTGTTCATTCTTCATAAGGGACGAACTCTTTTTTAAACAGCTTTCGGACATGGGGGGCTAGGGCGGCGGCGGCCGCAGCTTTTAAAAGATCTCCGGGCAGAAAAGGCAGGAATCCCACGAATATGGCTTTCCTCACCTCGATCCCCAGTTTATAGGATAGCCAGGGCACCCCTAAAAGGTACACGGCCAAAAGTCCCGCTGCGGCCGCCGCCGCGTCCTGAACACGAACCTTTGCCTGCTCTTGCCCTTTTTGTGGAACTTTCCAGTTCATCGCCGATCGTTGTCGATCCCCTGACTCATGTGGAGCCCCTAGTATAGAAAGAGTTCCCGTAATCCAAGCGGAAAAAAGAAATCCTACGAGGTACCCTCCGGTGGGGCCAAAAAAATGAGCAAGTCCTCCTTTCCCACCGGCAAACACAGGTAACCCCAGGGCTCCGATCAACAGGTACAAGGCTACCGAGGCGGTTCCCATTTTGGGGCCCAAGACAAGAGCCATCAACAGGATGAAAAAATTCTGTAGAACGATGGGCACGGGACTTAAAGGAAGGGGTATCGCGATGAAAGCCCCTACGGCTGTAGAGGCAGCTCCCAAAGAAATGAGCACCGTACGATGCAAGGGGCTTAAGGTGCGGATAGATGTTGAATCTACATTCGATGACATGGATGGGTCCTCCATTAGTAACAATCTCCATGACTCACTACCCGGAGTGATCCGTCGGCAGTCTGAACTACCAGTTCTCCTCCTGGTCCTAGATCTACGGCAATTCCGGTGTAGCCGGCTAGACCTGCACGGCGTCCTTCGGGAAAACGGATTCGAACAGGTTTTCCCAAGGTAGAGGTGAACCGTTTCCACAGGGGAATGGCGGTTTTCAGATACGGTTCTGACAAGGCCCGCTCTAAACGTGTCAAATACTGGAGAAGGATCTCCCTTCTAGGAGGTACAGAATGACCGAATAATTCGATCAGAGAAACCGCGTTAGGATCTCGGGCACGATTTCGAACGTTAAGACCGATCCCTAAATGGATATCGGTAACCATATCGCCTTCGACCTCTATATCTAGGAGGATACCTCCCAGTTTCCGTTTTCCCACCAGGATGTCGTTGGGCCACTTGAGGCTAATCCCCTTCGCATTGGGAGCATGGAAAGAGGGAACCCTGGACAATCCGGGGAATAGCGCTTGTAAGGTTTCCACCAGGACTGCTCCAGCCAGTAGAGGGTAACGCCCTACAATGGTTAAGGGAACGGTCCGATGGAGGGAAAGGGTCAAGTAAATTCCACCCAACGGAGACTCCCAGGTACGCTGATACCTCCCTCTACCCACAGTCTGAGTTTCGGCAATGGTATAGAAGGGCTTTGAATCAGGTCCGTACATCCCGTTTTTTTGGAGGGACGGGGTATTCGATCGGAATAACTTCTTCGCCTCCTCCATCGTGGAAGAAGTGTTGAAGAACCATTCGATTCTCGATCCATAGGGTTCTAACTCCCACGGATAAAGAAGGTCCGGGTCCTGTTCCTTTGGAAGATGGTATCCTTCTCTATTCGCCTGGATCGGGTAACCCAGTTCTTCCAGCTTCCGTATCAACTTCCATAACGCTACCCGCGTAATTCCCAATTCTCCGGCAAGGGTTTTGATGGGAACAGGTTTAGAAGAGGAGCGAAGAATATCCAGTGCTTTGGCTCGATGTCGAATGACCAGCCTATTGTTAACCATAAAAAATTGATGGTTAACAATAGGAGGTTTCTTTCCTATTGTCAAGCTCGGGATACCGATTGTCTATCCGTTTCTCCATCGATACAATAGGATAAACGAGTATAGGAGGAACGCGTATGAGACGATACTCCAGCCTGCAGACTCTCTTGTTCGCTGCGCTCTGTACGGTGCTGATTTTTCTTTTCGCCCTAGGCTTTGGATGGATTCGTCTTCCCTTACAGGATGGGGCAGTGGGAAACCAGATATCAAGCAATACCAACGATGGTAAGCAGACGAACCCAGTATCTACCAGAGGAGACGAGTCCTCCTCTTCTGGAAAAGCTCTGCAATTTCAGAGTCCCGAAGGGGACCGTTCCTCTATGGGGGGAACCTTTCTACCGGTGAACAATGGCGCCCGCTACACCGAGGATGAGCAGGTAAACATTCGGGTGTATGAACAGAGGAACGAAGGAGTGGTGAACATAACCACCGAAGTCCTTGCTTTCAACTGGTTCCTCGAACCCGTACCCCGGGAAGGGTCTACCGGTTCGGGTTCCATTATCGATCCGAGGGGATACGTGCTGACCAACCACCACGTGGTAGAAAAAGCGTACAAGGTACAGGTAGCCCTGGCAGATGGAACCCAAGTGGAGGGAGAAGTGGTGGGAGCGGATCCGGAGAACGATCTAGCCGTGATCAAGTTCGACCCCAAGGGCAGGAAACTCACGACCATTCCCATGGGGTCTTCTTCCAATTTGAAGGTAGGGCAACGGGTTCTTGCCATCGGGAATCCCTTTGCCTTCGATCGTACCCTTACCACAGGAATCATCTCCGGGTTGGGCCGGCCGATCCGCACGGACAAAGGGTTAGTAATCCAGAACATGATCCAGACCGACGCTTCCATCAATCCAGGAAACTCGGGTGGACCGCTTCTCGATACGCAGGGGAACATGGTGGGGATCAATACGATGATCTATTCCCCGTCAGGAGGTTCGATAGGAATCGGGTTTGCCGTTCCCATAGACACGGCCAAACGGGTGGTGCCTGAAATCATCAAGTATGGGAAAGTAATGAGGGGATGGATCGATATCGTGCCGGTGCAGCTCTTTCCCGCTTTGGTGGAATATGCCAAGCTGCCGGTGGATCGAGGGCTTTTGGTATCCCGTGTTATTCCAGGGGGAAACGCGGAAAAGGCGGGGATCAAGGGGGGATCCCGAAGCGAGGCGGTCCGGTACGGCAATTCCATCATCTACCTCGGAGGGGACATTATTGTAGAGGTGGATGGAACCAAAGTGGGGTCTTTGGCGGATCTCTACGCAGCGTTGGAAGACAACAAACCAGGTGAGACGGTAGTGGTGGTAGCGTACAGGGGAAAAACAAAGCGGGAGTTCAAAGTAACCTTATCCCAACGCCCGGAAAAGTTCCAATGGGAATGAACTAACCATGCAGCAACGGTTCGAGGTTTTCGCGTCCTACGAGCCCAGGGGAGATCAGCCAGAAGCCATACGAAGACTCTCCGAAGGGGTCCGGAAGGGATTCCGGTTCCAAACTCTCAAGGGAGTTACGGGTTCGGGGAAGACCTTTACCATGGCAAAGATCATCGAGGAGGTCCAGCTTCCGACCCTGGTAATTAGCCACAATAAGACCCTTGCTGCCCAACTATATCGGGAGTTCAAGGAGTTCTTTCCCAAGAACGCGGTGGAGTACTTCGTTTCTTACTATGACTACTACCAGCCTGAAGCGTATGTCCCTTCGAAAGACCTGTACATCGAGAAGGACGCTTCCATCAATGACGAAATTGATCGACTCCGTCTGGCGGCCACCACCGCTTTGAGCGAGCGGAGGGATGTGATCGTGGTGGCCACTGTTTCTTGTATCTATGGGTTGGGTAGCCCCGAGATGTACCGGGACATGCGGATTCGGATCGATCGGGGTGTGGCTTTGGATCCCACCAAGATCCGGAACCGATTGGTGGCTCTCCAGTATGAACGAAACGATGCGGTCCTGAAGCGGGGGGCTTTCCGCATCCGGGGGGATGTGATGGAAATCCAACCCGCCTACATGGAGGAGGCCTATAGGGTGGAATTCGACTGGGATCGAGTTGCCTCGTTAAAGAAGTTCCACCCTCTAACAGGCGAAGTGCTGGCAGAACTGGAAACTCTCTTTATCTACCCAGCCAAACACTTCGTGATGCCTCAGGATCAGATTCGCAATGCCCTAGAGGCTATTCGGATGGAATTGGAGGAACGGTACGCTGAACTGATCTCCAAGGGAAAACTGGTGGAAGCGCAACGGTTACGAGCCCGCACGGAGTATGATCTGGAAATGCTGCAGGAGATGGGGTACTGCCCCGGTATCGAGAATTATTCCCGTCATCTTTCGGGTCGTGCGGAGGGAGAGCGACCGGCTGTGCTTCTGGATTACTTTCCCGACGAGTTTCTCTGCTTCATCGATGAGTCCCACGTAACGGTTCCCCAAATTCGGGGCATGTACAATGGGGACCGAGCCCGGAAGCTTTCCCTCGTGGAGTATGGATTCCGTCTCCCTTCTGCCTTGGACAATCGCCCCCTGTACTATGGGGAGTTCGAAGCCCTTTTAGATCGAACGATCTTCGTCTCTGCCACGCCAGGGCCCGAGGAACTGGAGAAATCGGAACAGGTAGTGGAACAGATTATCCGCCCCACAGGGTTGGTGGATCCCCTAGTGGTCGTCCGGCCTACGGAAGGGCAAATCGAAGACCTCTACGCCGAGATTCGTAAACGAATCGAGGCAGGAGAACGGACCCTGGTGACGACTCTCACGAAAAAGATGGCTGAAGACCTGGCGAGCTTTTTCCAGGGGATGGGGTTGGCAGTTCGGTACCTGCACTCGGAGATCGAAACGATTGAGAGGGTGGAACTCCTAACCGACCTACGAGCGGGCAAGTTCGATGTGCTGGTGGGGATAAATCTCCTACGGGAAGGGTTGGATTTACCGGAAGTTTCCTTCATCGCTATTCTAGATGCGGATAAGATTGGATTTCTTCGATCGGCTACCAGTTTAATCCAGATCATTGGCCGGGCTGCTCGGAACGTGAACGGTACGGTGATCATGTATGCGGACAAGGTGTCCGATGCCATGCGAGAGGCGATTGCAGAGACGGAACGGCGGCGAAAGTTGCAGATGGAGTACAACCAAACCCACGGTATCACTCCACAAACCATCAAGAAAGCGGTGAAAGATATCCTCGAGAGGAAACTTGAAGAGAAGCGGAAAACTGAACGAATCACCATCGAGGTGTTGGAAAGAAGTTACAACCTCTTGATCCCAAAGGAGAGGGTAGCCTTAGTTCGAGCTCTGGAAGCCCAGATGGTGGAGCACGCCAAGAATCTCGAGTTTGAACAGGCAGCCCTCCTTCGGGACGAGATTCATCGGATTCAAAACCTGAGTTCCTGAACCAAGCGCAAGAAGTATGGAAAAGCTCCTGAGCTCAATCGAAGATTCAAAGGTCCGAAACTCTCTTCTTAACTCAGTACGGGATGGGGTTCTCTGGGCTATCATGTTCGGCTTTGCAGAGAACTACATCGTGCCATTTCTCTTCTATTTCCAAGCGTCGGTGTTCCTATCCAGTTTGGTGCAGGGGGTTTCCCAGTTTTCCTTGGGTTTGGGACAACTGACAGGGGCGAAAATACTCCTCTTCCTGAAACGGCGAAAAAACTTGGTGAGGGGGATGGTGTTCCTTCATGGATTTTCCTGGGTCTTGATCTTTTTTCTCACGTGGAAAACAGGGAATCCCTGGATGGGTATGGTTTTGTTTTCTTTGGGGATCTTTGCATCCAACCTAGGTAGCCCTGCGTGGGCTTCCTGGATGAACGATCTAGTTCCTCCCCGGCAGAGGGGAGTATTCTGGGGTAAGCGAAACAGGATCATTGGATTGGCTCAGTTCATTTCTATTTTGACAGGCGGAGTAGTTCTTTTTCTAGGGAAACGAGCTGGGCATGAACTCACCGCCTTTGGGTTTCTGTTCCTTTTGGCCGCCGTAGCGCGGATTAGTTGTCTTTTGCCTCTTTCTCGTCAGTACGAGCCGGAGTTCCATAAACCGGATCGGGAATCTGAGTTCCATTTCTATGTATTCCTAGGAAAACTATTCACCACCAATTTCGGAAGGTTCACCCTGTTCGTGATGGGGATCAATTTTTCCGTGTATGTGTCCGCTTCCCTCATACCAGCGTACCTTCTAAAGGTACTAAAGGTAGGGTATCTGGAATATTCTCTCATCACCATGACATCCGCCATTCTTACCCTTGTGTTCATGCCCTATTGGGGACCGTTGGCCGATCGGTATGGGAATCGCAGGGTGTTGATCGCTACGGGGTTGGTGATTCCCTTCCTAGCGTTAGGGTGGGCCCTTTTTTCCTCCCTGTGGGCCCTTTTAGCCATACAGGTCTTCAGTGGATTCGTCTGGGCTGGTTTCAACCTCTGCTTGTCCAACTACATTTACGATGCCGTTCGACCCGTTAATCTCCCCAAGATCTATGCTTATTTCAATACCCTCAATACTTTTAGCGTGTTCGCAGGAACCCTTGTGGGAGGGGCACTGGCAGATCTATTGATTCTCTGGAATGTTCGTATAGGAGGTCTAGGGCCTATTCGAATCGTGTTCTTCCTCTCCTTCCTCATTCGGTTAGGGTTATTTTTGATCCTGCGGGGAACCTTCAAGGAAGTTCGTCCCGCGGAAACCTCTCCCCCCATCCGATACTTCTATGTGGACAAACCCCGAACCTACCTAATGACCAGGTTTCGGAGAGGTAGCTTACGGCTGAAAAAGGTTTCCCAGTTATTCAAACGGGAATAGCAAAGAGGAGCCAGAGGGTACACTTTTCTCTCGATAATCTTTCGAACCTACGGTATAGTTAAGGGTATGATAGCAATACTGGGTGCGATGGACGGGGAAATCCAAGAGTTCCTCGGAGGGTTGGAACGTAAGTCGGAAGTCCGATGGACCGAGTTTGTGTTCTATCGGGGACTGTTGGAATCAAAGGAAGTGGTAGTGGCGAAATCGGGGGTGGGAAAGACCCTCTCCGCCATGGTTACCCAAAGGATCATCGACGAGTTTGCGCCCCGAGCCATCCTATTCACGGGATTGGCGGGGGGAATTTCACCTAGACTCGAGATCGGTGATACCTTGATCGCGGAGGACTGTATCCAGCATGACCTCGATGCCACTGCGTTGGGATTTAAACGGGGAGAGGTTCCCTTCACAACTCATCGGATCATTCCCTGCGATCGATCCTTGGTGGAAGCTGCATCCTTCTGTATCCCTATGGAAGGGAAAATGGTACGGGGAAGGGTCCTTACGGGGGATCAGTTTATTACCCAGAAGGACTTCGAATCCCACCGGTATTTGTTGGATGAGTTGAAGGGGGACGCGGTGGAAATGGAAGGAGCCAGTGTGGGGTTGGTAGCCACGGTGAACAAAGTACCTTTTCTATTGATCCGTACGATTTCGGATAAGGCTGATTCGAACGCGAAGGTGGACTTTCACACCTTCCTGCCCAAAGCATCGAAAAATTCCCTGCATTTCGTGCGCCATATTCTTCGGAGAGCGTTTGCATAGACGGATAGGCGTTGTACTAGGTATATTTAATCTCAAGGTGAAAAACATGAACGTTTTTATCATAACTATCCTTGTTCTGTTTCTCTTGGGGGCTTTCGCACTCTTCGCGCAGTCGAACCGTCCCACGGAACTGGAACGAGTCTATGGAGTGCCTTCCAAACTGGTGGAACTGGTAGAAAAAAAGACCGAACCCTTTATCCTTGTGGATGTGCGCACACCGGAAGAGTACCGATCTGGCCATATTCCGGGTGCAATCAATATCCCGGTTGATACAATAGGTTCAAAACCCCCTACGCCGCAGAAGGATGCGTTGATCATCCTGTACTGCAGAAGTGGGAATCGTTCCGGTGCGGCTAAAAAAATCCTAGAACAACTCGGTTACACTCGGCTCGTGAACTTTGGAGCGGTTTCCAAATGGCCCAAGAGTTTAATTACGGGCACAAATCCTGAGTAATCTAGAGTAGTTCTGCATATGAATACCTTAACTCCCGGTACTCAGCTTCATGGATTCCAAATTCTTTCTGTGCGAACCCTCGAGGAATTCCAGGCGGAAGGAATCTGGGCTCGGCATCTTCGTACGGGCTGCCAGGTGTACCATCTAAGGACAGCAGAAGCGGACAATCTATTTGCTTTTGCGTTCAAGACTCCTCCGAAAAACAGTACGGGAGTAGCTCACATCCTGGAGCATACTGTCCTTTGCGGATCGGAGCGGTTTCCCGTGAAGGATCCTTTTCTTCTCTTACTAAAGGGTAGTATGCAGACCTACATGAATGCCCTCACCTTCCCTGACAAAACCGTTTACCCCGCCAGTAGTCAGGTGGAGCAGGATTTTTACAATCTCTTCCTCGTGTATGGGGATGCGGTGTTCTTCCCTCTTCTTCGGAAAGAAACCTTCCTCCAGGAAGGACACAGAAGGGAACTGACCCCGGAGGGGAAACTGGAACCTACGGGGATCGTGTTCAACGAGATGAAGGGGAACTATTCCAGCCATGATTCCATCGTGACTGAATGGGCCTACCGTTCCCTATTCGAGAACTCCCCCTATGCCTTTGATTCCGGGGGCGAACCTGAAGAGATCCTCAACCTGACGTACGAGGAGTTCGTGGCGTTTCATCGAACCTACTACCATCCTTCCAACTGCTATGTGTTTTTCTTTGGGAATCTTCCCACGGAACGGCACCTGGAGTTTCTGGAAACCCATTTCCTGTCCCGATTTACGGAAAATTCTACGGTACAGGGGGGTGAATTGTCCGTTCTTACCCCCGCGTCTAAGTGGCAAGCTCCTCGGCGAGTGGTGAAGGCGTACCCAGCGGGAGAGGCCGAATCCGTGGATAGGGGATCCTCCATCACGGTGAACTGGTTGTTGGGGAGGGTAACGGACCCCTTCCACGTGGTTTCTTTCGAAGTGTTAACAGAGGCTCTTCTCGGACATGCGGGAGCTCCTCTAGAAAAGGCATTGATCGAATCGGGGTTAGGGGAGGATCTTTCTCCGGCAACAGGGCTTGAAACAGAAACCCTGGAGTTGGCCTTCTCCGTTGGTCTACGGGGCACCTCTCCCAGGAAAGAGAAAGAGATCGAAGAATTGATCTTTTCTGTTCTAAGGGATCTTTCCCAAAAAGGACTCCAAGAGGAAATCCTCG
>CAKZQO010000238.1 GCA_937140905.1 uncultured Spirochaeta sp. | reverse complement strand
CTTCCGTGTTTCTGGAAACAGTACTCAAGACCTTTGGGGGAGAGGGTCCCTCGATCTTTCGATTGCTGGTAGAAGCATTGGCCTTGCTGGAAGCCCTACCTGAGGATCGAACCATGGAGTTACTGATCCAATTCCTTTTCCGGTATCTATCCTTTGCGGGGATCGCACCCCACATGGAGCATTGCAGTATCTGCGGAAGGGAACGCTCTGCCCGGGAGCCCCTATACTACCATCCAGGAGGCGCAGAAGTGTTTTGCAAAGATTGTTCACATCCCAAAGATGAGATTCTTCCAGCGGGGGGTATAGCTTACCTCCACTATACCCGTTCTCTAAGTCTTTCAGAGGCTTTGCAGGTACGATTGGAAGAGGTTTCCTTCCAGGCGCTGAAGGGATACTTGCTATCCTGCATCCAGAACCTCGCCATGGGAAGCCTGCAGAGTCTACGCACGGCGGAAGGATTTTTATGATCCGTGTTACTTGTAGAAGCAGATATAGGCAGTATCGGAAGCTACATCCACCTCATAAGAAGAGTTTCCCGGTACCGTGAAGGAATCCCCTGCCTCTACGGCCTGCCAATCCTTGCTACCCGGAAGTTTGATCTTCAAGTTGCCGGTAAAGATGGAAATCCGTTCTTCCCCTTGGGTCTGGAAGGTGTACTTTCCAGGTTCCATTACCCCTACGGTGGCAGGACCCTCCGGTCCATTGAATCCCAAGCTCTGTACCTTTCCATCGAAGTATTGGTTATGCTTCATACAAACCTTACTATACCAAGAGCCTAACACTCTGTACAGACGGATATGGAAAAAGCGGGTGTTTGAAACGGTGTTCCTGCTTTAGTACTAAGCTTCGAATCGATTCAGCGCATCAGCACAGACAGCTCGCCCGTACTCGATCAATTCCTTTGCTCGATAGAACTCGAATACCGTGGCACAATCTTTCGAGATCTGGATGAGCACATCGGGAGGTGTGCGGGTCAGTGCGTAGGTGGTTAGCCGATGCTGCATGAGTTGAACCGATCGCATGATCAGATCGAAGTAGCCGATCTTTTCATCGGTGGCTTCTGGAATCTCTTCCTTTGTGCGGAATGGGTTTTTGTGGCCGAACATTTCATCCCATTTCTTCAATAAGGCTCGAAACCGCTGGTTGGTGGCACTAGGCTCGCCCGGAGGAGAAGGAGGATTGTAGGGAATGGGAGCATTGAGATCAACGGCCACAAGGATGTCTTCTGGTTCTCTTTCCACATAGTCCAATGGTAAAGGACTCAATACTCCCCCATCCACCAATACCCCGCCATTTTCGTGTACCGGAGTGAACACGAGGGGAATAGCGATGGATGCTCGAATCGCATGGAGTAGGCTACCAGAGGTAAAGACCCGTTCTTTGTTCCGTAGAATATCCACGGCTACCGCAGTAAAGGAAATGGGAAGGTCTTCGATTCGAATGTCAGGAATCATATCTAGCTTTCGCATCTGTTCAAAGACCCGTTCCCCTTTGATGAATCCTTCATCGGAAAGGGTAAAATCGATCATCCGGAGGATATCCAGCTTATCGAATCCAAGGATCCAGTGCTCGTACTCTTCCAGTTTCCCGACAGCGTACAACCCTCCTACCAGGGCACCCATGGAACTTCCCGCGATTGCATGGATCCGATATCCCCGGCTTACCAGTTCATGGATCACTCCTATGTGCGCCAACCCGCGGGCGCCTCCGCTAGAGAGGACAAGGGCTACCGATAGGGAGTGTTTGGTTCCCTGTTTCATGGGTATACCCTAAGGATTCAGAATGCTTTCGTCAAGGAGACAAGAAAGTCTGGAAAGTTCAGGTCAGGTGGATACACTATAAGGCATGGATCCAATAAAAGAAAGTATGAAGACGATCCTTTTAGTAGAAGATGAAGCCATCGTGGCTCTATCAGAAAAGAAGGTTCTTGAAGCGGAAGGGTACAGGGTACAGATTGCGTCCAATGGCGAGACAGCGGTGGAATATATCCGAGATAATCGCGTGCCGGTTGACCTTGTTCTGATGGATATTGATCTAGGCACAGGGATAGATGGAACGGAAGCTGCCCAAAAGATCCTCGATATACGACCCGTGCCTATCCTATTCCTCACTAGCCACACGGAACGGGAGTTTGTGGCAAAGGCGGAGCGGATTTCCTCCTATGGGTATGTGGTGAAACACACGGGAGACCTGGTATTGATAGCTTCGGTGAAGATGGCCTTTCGGTTGGCAGAGGCCAACCAGAGAATCGCCCAAGAACTGGAAGATCGGATCCGGGCCGAGAATGCCCAAAGGCGAAGCGAATCCCGGCTGAAACGGGCAGAACTGGCAGCGAGACTCGGCAACTGGGAACTGGACCTTGCGACTGGAAAGATTACTGGGTCGGAAGGGGCGACTAAGATCTATGGACTATCGGGACCGGATTTTCCTTACGAAGAGATAAAAACGATACCCCTCCCTGAGTACCGTCCCCTCTTAGATAGGGCCTTGAAGGAATTGGTCCAGGAAGGAAAGCCGTACGAGGTGGAGTTTCAGATTCGCTCTGCAGACACGGGGGAGATTAAGGATATCCATTCGGTGGCTTTCTATGAACCGGAGCGGCGTATCGTGTTTGGGGTCATACAGGACGTGACGGCACAGAAGCGAACAGAAAAGGCTCTTCGGGACGCGGAAACCTTATGGAGGTTTGCCCTGGAAGGGGCCGGGCACGGGGTTTGGGATTGGCACATTCCCTCAAACCGGGTGTATTTTTCGCCCCAATGGAAGCGCATGCTAGGGTACCAAGAAGAGGAAATAGAGAATCGGTACGAGGAATGGGAAACTCGGGTCCATCCAGAGGATCTACCAAAAGCCCTAAAGGCATTAGAAGACCTTTTGAACCACCGGGTGGAGTTGTACCAATTAGAACACCGCTTGCGGTGCAAGGATGGATCCTACCGCTGGATTTTAGATCGGGGCAAGGTGATGGAATGGGGGACGGATGGCAAAGCCATTCGAGCTGTGGGTACCCATACGGATATCACGGAGCGAATGGAGGCAGAGGAACGGATACGATTCCTCCTGCAAGAAAAAGAGCTCCTACTCCGGGAAACCCACCATCGAATCCTGAATAATCTTAGCGTGATTCGAAGTCTCCTATCCTTACAGGCGAATGAAGTCACTTCCCCCGAGGCGGTTCAGACTGTAAGGGAAGCGCAAGGCAGGATCGATGCCATGAGGATCCTCTATGAACGACTCTTTCGATCGAAGGTTCAGAAGTACGTTTCCGCCCATTCCTACCTGGAAGACCTGGTAAAGGATATTCGGGAGATCTTTCCACTGGGGAGTAGAGTGAGGATCAAGGTAGAAGGAGATGATTTCCCCTTTTCCCCTCGACAGGCGGTTCCTGTAGGGATCATCATCAACGAGCTGATCTCCAACGCTTTGAAGTATGCCTTTCCAGACAAGCGAAAGGGGAACATCCTGATCCGTTTACATGAGAAAGAGGAGAAACTCTGCATCCAAGTTGAAGATGATGGAGTGGGTTTTTCAGAAGCACAACAGTCTCCCGATGGAGTGTATCGGTTGTCCTGTGGATCTCAGGGTGGAGATACTCCTCTCCCAGAGACGATGGAACGGAAAGGATTTGGTCTGGAACTCGTGTCCGTGTTGGTAGAACAGTTGAATGGATCCTGTGTGATGGAAAGTAGGGCAGGGAAAGGGTCACGGTACCTTATGGAGTTTACCCGGGAACGTATTCCCGCTTCAGGATCCTAAGCATACTCCCTTCCCCTAGCCCATACCCTGTCTCCCTCTTTTCGACCCCCTGGAACACTACCACATCCCCCCGCTTGAGGGAGAAAAACACTGAAAAAGGATCCGAGGTCTCAGGACGGGCGTTCCTTGTAAGAGCCCTTCTTCTCGAATTCGGATCCTTCGTCTTGTCTGCCGAAAGGGAAAACCGACCCAGTGGACCGCAAACCAGGTATCGGACCCTACCACTCTTCGAGGTTAGGGGATCGGAAACTACGCGGTGCGGAAGACCTTCTGGGCTTGTTGGAAGGGGCGCAAGAGAAGAAAAAAACGAATTAGAAGGGGCG
>CAKZQO010000237.1 GCA_937140905.1 uncultured Spirochaeta sp. | reverse complement strand
GATTAGGATCCGATCCCCCTCTTCGATTAGGTCGTACTCATAGATGGCTTTAGCGATCGCCTTTTCGATGCCGGTCATAAGATACTAGGACACCTCCACGTTCACCCCCGCGACGCTCACCACGATATCACCCGCGGCTCCCAACAGAGAGTCGTTCACGCTTTCCAGGCGAAGGAAGCCGATCTCATCGTAGATTTCCACGGTTTTAAAGGCTTCCGCGTACCAGTGTAGGTCCTGTAAGGATATTTCGTTTCCCCGTAGCTCGTTGATAAGGTTCATATCCGAATACTCCCTATGTCGGGCCGGATATCCTGGAACCTGTACCCCTTGTCTCCCATGTACTCATGGTGATCGATCACGGCTACCTCGTTCGTCGGCAGGTCCGTGAGGTTCGCGTTCCCCTTCTGCGCATCCACCAAAACGGCCCAGTCTTCCGTTCCAAGAGTATGGGCGTCCCGGGCCAGTACCATAGGCACTTCGAACAGTTCGATCATTTTGAGGGAGTTCGCTTTTTCGATTTCCCGATCGTACACGATCTTCGCCTCGATTCCCCGGGCCTTCAACGCGTACTGTAGGCCCAAGCAACTGGCAATGGCGTCGGGATCCGGTACGTTGTGGGGCTGGAGGAACACTTCATCCGGCGCGTTCTTTAGGATAGACACCAATCGGTCTAGACGGGTTTCCGCTTCCATACCTAAATCATACGGGAAGGCTCATCCTGCGGCAAGATCGAGTTCCACCGATCGATGGTTTCAGAGTTTTTTCCTGATATAATAAACCGTTACGGAGTCTTTGCCACGCGCAAACCTACATCAATGGCTTTCATAGACGGCGAGTCATTATACCAGCTCCCTATTCGCATATAGTCGGTAGTGCCACACCAGCTTCCCCCTCTAAACCCCCGGTTATTACCCGCCGAAAGAAAGCACCACTCCCACACGTTACCGCTCATGTCATACAGGCCTAGGGCGTTGGGGGTTTTACTTTTCACCGTGGCGGTAGAGCTTGTGCCATTGTCGACCCAGGCTGAACCATTCCAGTAAAACTTATACACCGCCACGATATCATTAGAGAGCTTCCCAGCGAAGTTCGGATCGCCTGTTGTATCATTATGATATGTTGTAGCGCCACTGGCGGAATTCCCCGTGGTAAAATAGGGGTTCGTATACCCGCTTACGGTGTTGGCAACGTCATTCCTGAAACGGGCTGCGAGCTCCCACTCCTGACCTGTAGGCAGACGAAAGCCATGGTCCGTGGCATTGGCTACCGCGTTATCGCAAGCCGTCGCGTTCTCGTCCCGGGAATCCCGTAGGATACCACCACCGTAGGTGTACACGCACTCGTGGCTCGTCCCCTTCTGCGCGTTGTACCACTCCGTTAAAGCGTTGCACCACACGATGCTATCTCGAAAGCTCACCAGGGTCACTGGATGCTGGATCCCCCGGCTTCCATTGTCCCCCTGAGTTCCCGCGTTGGCAAAGTGATACTGGTTCGCCCCCCGAGACGCGTCGGTCGCCCAGTCGTACACTTTCTTCCACAGCTCATAGGTCACCTCCGTCTCCCCGATCCAGTACGCTCCCTCCACCGTCGCTGTGCCATTGTCGTCTACCCCGGTAGGGAAGGTTAACGCTCCAGGCACGTACACCATGAGAAAAGAGACCCCACCCGCGTTGTAGACCACCTTATCCCCCGTTACAGAGCCTGTGGGGGGAAACACCGCTGTCACTATCCCCGAATCGGCCGCGTTCGTGACTACCGACGCCCCGCCCACCGTAAAGTAATTGGCCGCTACCCCCTTCAACGTGTACCCGCTTTTCGGAACAAGGGTAATGGTGGCCGTGTAGACCGTAAAACTAACGAACGGATTGTTCGCGGGCAACCACGCCACAGTTCCCGTGTACTGCGCCGTTTCCGTAATCGTTGCCACCGGTACCGCGCCACTTACCGGCAGACCCACCCCCTGTATGGCCGCTAGGCTCACCACCTTGTCACCGCTTTGCCCGCCCCCGCTGTCATCGGAATAACCCGACAGATTGCATCCCATGATACCCACACATAAAAATCCAAACACCGTAAGGAAAAGTACCCTTGTTATTCCTTTCTTATGCATGATTCCCTCCTTGTTTACGGAATCCATCGACACACCTCCCTAGGTATAACATGGATCATGCTGGAGAAAAATGCATCGTACCAAAGTGCCGATTTAAGAAAATTTCACCAAGGAATGATTTTATTTCCCTCGTACCCAACTGACACTTCGATCGTTTGGCCCCTTATCCCTATCTGTCCCTCTGGAAAATTACGATCCCTACCCTGTCAATATGCTCCCTCAATTCTTTGGACCGGATGTTTTTATAGAGGGATAGATCGATCTTATAGGCAAGGAGTAGGTCATCCAGATCATTCAGAATGCCCGCCCAATCCGAATGGGTCACATTACCTCGGACAGCGATATCAATGTCCGAATATAACCTTGCCGTTCCTTTGGCGCGCGAGCCGTAGAGGATCGCCTGCTCGACACTAGGATACCTCGCTAGGATTTGCCGAATTCTCTCTATTTCTTCGATCGATAGCCCGACCCTTCCTACCCCTGTCTTCATGATTTTTCTTTCTCTATCATGATGTTCTGCAAGTATTTAAACAAAGGGAAATACTTTGTACGTGTTTTTTGATATATCTATTTTCCCTAAACCGTCAAAGCAGTTAGAAAAATTCCTCCTCCAGCATCCCGCAGAGAGTGTGGTAGATAGGTTGATGCAATTCCTGCACTTTGTCGGTCTCTTCTTCGGGGACAGGAATGAGCACGTCGCAATGGGAGGCGAGCCTTCCCCCCGTATGGCCCGTTAGTCCAATCACCTTTATCCCTACGCTTTTGGCTACCATGGCCGCGTACACCACGTTAGGCGAGTTCCCCGACGTGCTTATAGCGAGGAGGGAATCACCGGCCCTTCCAAGAGTATGTACCTGTTGGGCGAACGCGAGATCTGGTTTCGAGTCGTTACTGAACGCGGTAAGGAAAGCGGTATGGGCAGTCAAAGAAAGGGCTGGCAAGCCCCCCTGGAGATGTTCTATCAGGCAGGCCCCCTCTTCTCTATATTGTTTGAGAAGCGATTGCCGGACCCTTTCCTGCAGGGGCCGCTTCTTCCTGAACGCCTTCATCAGCTCACCCACGATATGGTCTGCGTCCGCACTGCTTCCCCCGTTTCCCGCGATGAGGAGTTTCCCTCCTGCCGTGAAGGTTTCTATAAGGATCTCGAAGGATCGTAGGATCTCACTTCGAAGGTGTTCCAACTCTGGATGGCGGGTTAACAGTTGGTCGAGAATCCGGTTGGCTCTATGCATATCCGAACGGTAGGAGAATATGTTCTAGTTGTCAATCCATAGAGTACGCGTCCGTGCTGTAGACGGATCTTTCTTCCATAAGATACACTTTCCAATGGCTATGCGGAAACCGGATCTGTTTTCGTCTTCTGTTCCTTCCTTCATATTGGATGTGCACTTAGGAAAACTTGCCCGCTACCTCCGGCTCCTCGGGTTCGATGTGGCGTATGCCAATAACTGGGATGATCCAGAGATCGTCAAACGGGCTCTACTCGAACACCGGATCATCCTTACCAGGGACCGGGGTCTTCTGGAACGGAAGGCGGTAGTATTGGGTTATTTAGTTCGGAGCCTAGATCCCCAAGCCCAACTCCGGGAAGTACTGGACAAGTTCAATCTGCATGGACAGCTAAATCCTTATAGCCGCTGCCCCCTTTGCGGGACCCCCATCGAACCGGTTTCCAAGGATGCTGTGTTACCCCTTCTTCCCCTACGGGTGGCCCAACGGTACCGGAAGTTCTACCAGTGCCCTTCCTGTGGCAAGGTGTATTGGA
>CAKZQO010000236.1 GCA_937140905.1 uncultured Spirochaeta sp. | reverse complement strand
GCTGGTGATTTCCACCCCCCGGGACCTTCCCGTGTTCAAGGAACTTTTAGGGGATGGTTCCCGGATCGGGATGCGGTTTCAGTACGCGGTGCAGGAAAAACCCCGGGGTCTTGCCGATGCCTTCCTCGTGGGGGAATCTTTCATAGGCGGATCCCCTGTGTGTTTGATCCTGGGAGATAACCTGTTCTTTGGGCACAGTCTTTCCGGCACGGTTCGGCGGGCCGCCCAGCTTACCGATGGGGCTCTGATCTTTGGCTACTACGTGAAGGATCCCACCCAGTACGGGGTGGTGGAGTTCGACTCGTCGGGTCGCGTCCTATCAATCGAGGAAAAGCCCGCCAAACCTAAATCCCACTACGCGGTGCCGGGCCTGTACTTCTATGACTCGGAAGTGGTTTCCATCGCGAAGGGGCTAAAACCCTCTGCCCGGGGGGAACTGGAAATAACTGCGGTAAACAACGAGTACCTAAACCGGGGGAAACTCCGGGTGGAGATCCTGGGCCGCGGCATGGCCTGGCTCGACACAGGGACCTACGATGGGCTTCTGGAAGCGGGGAACTTCGTGGAAGCCCTTCAGAAACGACAAGGCCTCTACGTGGCCTGTATCGAAGAGATCGCCTATAGGAATGGATGGATCAGCCGGGAAGAGTTGCTACGCCTGGCCGATGGGTTTAAAACCGACTATGGCGCGTACCTCCGGTACGTGGCCGAGGAAGTCGGATAAAACGGCTGATTTCATCCATAGCTATGAGCATTGATGGCTTTGCGCTGAACCGCGCTATCACGTCTGTTGATGTTGCATACAAATAGCTTTATTTTGTATGCGGAGGATGTGTATGCCCTTGCTCCAAGTTCGGGATTGCCCGGAAGATCTCTATAAAAAAATATCTCTCTACGCGAAAAAACAGAATCGAACCATCGCTCAGCAAGTTGTATCTCTATTGCAAAAAGCCCTGCGCATGGAACAGCCGAACAGGGAACGAAGAGAGGCCTTGTTGGAAAGGATACAAAACAGAAACGTGAAGGATGAAGCGCGAAGCGTCGATGAGGTTGCTCTCCTTCGCGAGGAGAGAGAAAGAATCTTATGAAGAACCGCCGCGTTTGGGTGATCGGAAATAGAGGCATGCTCGGGCAGGAACTCTGCCGCCTCTTCGATCGAGAAGGGGTTTCCTACGTGGGTTCGGATCTGGAGGTATCGATTCTTGATCCTGAGGCCCTCCTTCGATTCGGCCAGGAGGCGTTTGTACTTCCACTTCAGAGAAATGAGGGGCAGCGTCAGTCTTTCTTGTCCGCGAACCCCGCACCTCTGTCAACTCAACACGCCCCACCCTTTTGGATCGTGAACTGCGCGGCCTACACGGCCGTGGACAAGGCGGAGGATGAGCCCGAAAAGTGCTTTGCCCTGAACGCGGAAGGGCCCAGGAACATCGCCCGGGTGGAGGAAAAGCTGGGCGCGGGTCTGATCCATCTTTCCACCGATTACGTGTTCGATGGCTCGGGGATGCGGGAGGATTCGCCAGTAAGGGTAGCCAGGGAAGATGAGGCTTCCAAAAGCTATACAGAAAGGACAGGCACTGGAACAAAGGGGGGCTACGACTCTTTTTCGGAACCAGGGCTCGGGGATAAACTACAGATCGGCTCGGCTCGCTCGGGAATCCTATCCGATCGCGCGGTAAACTCTCAAGGCCCGCGTCCCTATCGGGAAGAGGACCCCGTGAATCCCCTGGGAGTGTATGGGAAGTCTAAGGCGGTGGGGGAGGAGGCAGTTCGGCAATCCTGTACCCGGGCCGTGATCCTACGAACCGCCTGGCTGTACGGAAAACATGGCAACAATTTCGTGTACACCATGCTCCACCTCATGAAAGAACGGGAAGTGGTGCGGGTGGTGAACGACCAGCGGGGAAGTCCCACTTGGGCGGCGGATTTGGCGCGGGCAATCCTTGCCATTATCCAGGCCCCGAATCCCACGTACGGCATCTTTCATTTCACCAACGGAGACGAGTGCACCTGGTACGAGTTCGCTCGCGAGATCTATCGGCTGGGACGGGAGTTGTCCCTTATTCCGCGGGAATGCCGGATCGAACCCATCACTACCGCCGAGTATCCCACCAAGGCGAAGCGGCCTCAGTACTCCGTGCTCTCGAAGGAAAAAATCCAGCGGGTGTACGGCGTTCCCGTGCCACCCTGGAAGGAAAGCCTGGAACGGTTCCTCACAGAATTGAGCCGGAAGATGTAGACTAACTTTAGAGGCTCTCGAAAAGGGTCTCCCATCGCAGGTAATCTACCAGGTAGGCGGGGAGAATAAAGGGTGACCCATTTTCCGGTACTTCTATTTGCTCCTTGGAAATGAACACGGCAGGGCCTGTTCCTGGGTATAGATGTCTAAAGTTGCGGATAGACACAGGTTCATGGGATTTTACCAAGCTGAACTTCACTTCTATGGGGCAGGAAGTGCTATTGCGGGTGGCAATAAAATCGATCTCTGCTCCTGCGTTGCTTCTCCAGTACCGAACAGAATCGATTCCCAACTGATTAGTCAGGGTTATCCAAACGGCGTTTTCAACGAGGTGACCATTTAATAAGGCGTAGGGAGTCACCGGTGAAGGTGCGACATCCGTGGCCAGAAGGAATCCGGGGTCTGTAACATATACTTTAGGCATTTTACTTACTTCTTTTCTTGGGTTTGTGAACCAGGGGGGCACAAGGTAGAATACGAAAGTTCCTACTAAGATATCTAGATATTTATTCAAAGTTTCCTGGTTGATACGTAAGGTGTTAGCCAGTTCAGATCGATTTACCTGAGATCCTATTTGGCTGGAGAGAACCTTAACGAGATTATTGAAAGCTCCCACGTTTTCTACTCGAAGGAATCCCGCAACGTCTTTACGAACATAGGTGGAAAGAAGTTCTTTTAGCACGGTAGCTCTTAGATAAGTAGGAGCAAGAACCGATTCCGGATACCCTCCAAACCGAAGATACTCTGCGAATAGCTCCTGTAGTCTCTTTCCGTATAAATCAGCATGGGTGCGTATTGTGAGGCCGTCTCTAGGGTCTAAGAGACGATCGGGGATATCTACTGCTTTTGCGCGAACGAACTCTCGAAACGAGAAGGGACGAATGATGAATTCTATTTTTCTCCCTGTTAGAAATTCGGAGTTCTTCGTAAGCTCTAGACTAGAAGACCCTGTGACGATGAACCGATATTTTTCCTGACGTTGGTCATAGACTGTTTTCATAAACAGACCTGCGTTAGGAATGATCTGAAATTCATCGATAAGTACATATCCCGTTTTATCTCCGAATAGATCGTCTAACCGTAGAATGAATAGGCGAGGATCTCCAAAGGCGGGATCAGCGAAATCAAGGTCCGCTGCAATATAGTGAACTACGTTTCCCTCCTTTACAAGCTTTTTTTGAAGGTTTTTTAGGATAGTGGTTTTACCCACTTGTCGGGCCCCTTTCAAAATGATGATCTTATTTTGCTTGAGCCATGGAACAATTTTTTCCTCTATATCCCTAAAAATCATAGTGAAAATTTACTGGTTTATCATTAAAATTTCAACCAATTTTTAATAATACCCTACAAAAAAAGGTAACCTAATGCGCGTGTTTAAAAACATTCTGGTCACCGGGGGCGCGGGATTCATCGGATCGAACTTCATCCGGTACCTTTTCACGCAACCCGACTTCCGGGGCCGGGTGGTGAACCTGGATCTTTTAACCTACGCGGGGAACTTGGAGAGTCTAGCGGATGTGGAAGGGGCGTATGGGGGAAGCGCCCATCCAAGTTCTGGAAGCGGCGTAGCCCTTCCACGCGTAGCCCCTTCAAGTAACGGAACCGCCGCGTCCCGTTCCGCTCCTTTTCGCTACGTGTTCGTGCGGGGAGACATCCGGGACCGGTCCCTCGTGGAACGGGTGTTCCGAGACTACGAGATCGATTGCGTGGTCCACTTCGCGGCGGAAAGTCACGTGGATCGCTCCATCTTAGGGCCAGAGGCGTTCATCGCCACTAACGTCCTAGGCACTTACACCCTACTGGACGTGGCGCGGCAGGCCTGGAAGGGGAAGTATGGAAGCGAGGGGGAGCACGTCCTGCAAGAGCGCGCCCCGATAGAACGGACAGGGGAAACTTCTTCGGGAACTTCCGAGGGATCTGCCGAAATCGACGCAACCGTCCTCTTCCATCACATCTCCACCGATGAGGTGTATGGAAGTCTGGGAGAAACTGGCTATTTCACGGAAACTACTCCGTACGATCCCCGTTCCCCCTATTCGGCCAGTAAAGCGGGAAGCGACCACCTGGTAATGGCCTACCATCACACGTATGGCCTACCCGTAACCCTCACCAACTGTTCCAATAACTATGGCCCCTACCAGTTCCCGGAAAAGCTGATTCCCCTCATGATTCTAAACATGCTGGAAGGGAAGCCTTTACCCGTGTATGGGGATGGACGGAACATTCGGGACTGGCTGTTTGTGGAAGATCACAATTCCGCCGTGTGGCTCGTGCTGCGGCAGGGTCGAGTAGGGGAAAAGTACAACATTGGGGGTGAGAACGAGTGGGAGAATATCCGCCTGGTGCATCGACTGATCGAAATCGTGGCGGAGGAAACGGGAAAGGACGCGACCGAGCTACGGAAACTGATTACCTTCGTGAAGGACAGACCCGGTCATGATCGCCGATACGCGATCGACTGTTCGAAAATCAAACGGGAATTGAGGTGGAAGCAGTCGGTGAGTTTTGACGAAGGACTCCGCCGTACCGTTCGATGGTATTTGGAAAATCGCAACTGGGTGGAGCGGGTTCGTTCAGGTGCCTATCGAGAGTGGATTCGACAGAACTATGAGGAACGCGGGTGACACACCCCCTATGTTTGAAGATCATACTTTTTCACACAAAGGAGCGCGGATCCGATGCCATTTACCTTTCGCAGGTTGTCTCTAAAAGGATTGGTGTTGATCGAACCGAAGGTGTTCTATGACGAACGGGGATTTTTCATGGAAACCTTCAAGCATCCTGAGTTCTTCGTGAATGGCATTCGGGGCCCCTTTGTGCAGGATAACCATTCACGGTCTAAACGGGGGGTACTGCGGGGGCTACACTTTCAGAAACCTCCCCGGGCGCAGGGAAAACTGGTTCGGGTTACCCGGGGGGTGGCCTGGGATGTGGCGGTGGATCTACGAAAGGATTCACCCACTTTCGGGAAGTGGTTTGGGACTGAGCTATCGGAGGACAACCACCATATGCTATGGATCCCGGAAGGATTTGCCCATGGGTTTCTGGCCCTGGACGATGATACAGAGGTGCAGTATAAATGTACGGCCGTGTACCATGCTCAATCCGAGGGTGGGGTTCGGTGGGATGATCCGGACATCAACATCAAATGGCCCAACCTGGGATACGGAATCAAACCAACAGTTTCCCCGAAAGACGCGGCGCTTCCCTTGTTGCGGGATCTTGATTTACCATTGAATTGGACGGTTTGATAGATGAAAAAAACGACTCGGTTCAAACAGTTACTAACCTCCCCCACGCTGGAGTTCCTTTGCGAGGCCCACAACGGGCTTTCTGCCAAGATCGCGGAGGAAGCGGGGTTCCCCGGTATCTGGGCCAGTGGCCTTTCCATCAGCGCTCAACTGGGAGTGAGGGATTCCAACGAGGCGAGCTGGACCCAGGTGCTGGAGGTACTGGAGTTCATGTCTGATGCTACGACTGTGCCGATCCTCCTCGATGGGGATACGGGGTACGGGAACTTCAATAACATGCGCCGCTTGGTGCGGAAGTTGGAGCAACGGGGGATTGCCGCAGTCTGTATCGAAGACAAGCTGTTCCCCAAGACGAACAGTTTCGTGCACGGAACGGCCCAACCTTTGGCCGACATGGAAGAGTTCTGCGGCAAGATCAAAGCCGGGAAGGACGCCCAAACAGACCCGGATTTTTGCATCATCGCTCGGGTAGAAGCTTTCATCGCGGGGTGGGGTCTGAAGGAAGCCCTTCGGAGGGCGGAGGCGTACCGCAGGGCGGGCGCCGATGGGATCCTCATCCATAGCGCCCTTTCGGTACCGGATGAAGTGCTAGCCTTCAAGAAGGAGTGGGGAGACCGACTCCCAGTGGTGATCGTGCCCACCAAGTACTACACCACTCCCACGGAAGTGTTCCGGCAGGCGGGATTTTCCATCGTGATCTGGGCGAACCACCTCCTTCGCTCGGCTCTTGCCGCCATGCAGAAGACCGCTGCCACCCTGTACCGGGAACAGAACCTGCTTTCCATCGAGGACAAGATCGCTCCCGTGTCGGAAGTGTTCCGCCTCCAAGGGCAGGAGGAACTGGATCGTGCGGAACAACTGTACTTACCCGCCTCAGGCCGGAAGGTGGAAGCGGTGGTTCTCGCGGCAGCCCGGGGTACGGAACTCGGGGACCTAACTGGGGAAAAACCCAAGGCCATGGTCGAGGTGGGAGGGCAACCGATCCTTTCCCATATCGTGGATGCTTACAACGGCGCGGGAATCAAGGAGATTACCGTGGTCCGGGGATACCGGAAGGAAAAGGTGGATCTCCCGAACCTTAAGATGGTAGACAACGACGCGTACGCGGAAACGGGTGAACTCTGGTCCCTGAAGCTCGCCCTCGATTCCTTAAGGACCCTCGATAGTGGGAGGGCTAAAGTATCTAAGTCGATAGCTGAAAAAGATCTGATTGTTTCGTATGGCGATGTGCTATTCCGTAAGTACATCCTCCAGATCCTCCTCGATAGCGACGCGGAGTACACGATCGTGGTGGACGTGAACTGGCAGGAATCCCGGAACCGGGGTCGCTTTGCCGATTATGTTGAGTGTAGCGAACCCTTTTCCCGGCTGAGTCTTGGGAAACCTGTTCAACTAGTTCGTATGGCCTCGAATCTTCCTCCCGAAGAGATCCACGGGGAATGGATGGGGTTCCTACGGGTGCGGGGTTCGAAGGTGCACGAGTTCCATACCCGATTAGACCGCTTGGTGTGTGAGGAAAGAGGAAGGCAGCTACGGATGCATGATCTATTGAACCGTTTAGTTGCCGATGGAACCGAGGTTCGGGTTCTCTACACCACGGGTAATTGGATGGACATCGATTCGGTGGAGGATCTGGTGCTGGCGGCACAATTCGTATAGGGGTGCGTATGATCCAAGCGGAAACATTCGTTCAAGCGGTGCGGAAAAGAGGGTTCTCTCTGTGGACGGGGGTTCCCTGTTCGTACCTAAAACCGTTTATCAATTACGTGATCGACGCGGCGATGAGTATCCCAGAAGAGAAGCGTGTCTCCCTAGAGGGTGCGCGGGGTCAGGAGCGCCCTAACTCACGCGGGGGCGGGGCGACGCGGGAGAGTGAGGCGCCTCTTTACTATATCCCCGCGGTGAACGAGGGAGACGCGGTGGCGATCGCTGCAGGCTCTACCCTGGCGGGTGTTAAAGCCATTGTCATGTTCCAGAACTCGGGATTGGGAAACGCGGTAAACCCGTTGAGTTCCCTCACCTACATCTTCAAAATTCCCGTGCTGATCATCACGACCCTGCGCGGTGAACCGGGAGGACCGCACGACGAGCCTCAGCACGAGCTGATGGGCTCCATCACCACCGAGATGCTAGACCTGCTCCGGATCCGCTGGGAATACTTCCCCACGGAAGAAAAGGAAGTGGAAGGGGCGGTGGCGCGAGCGGTTCGGCACATGAAGGAGAGTGGCCTTCCTTTCGCCTTCGTGATGCGTAAGGACTCGGTAGCCCCCTACAAGTTGAAGTCTGCGGGGCATGGGGCGCGGGAGAGTAAGTTTTTGGATAGACGACCGGATGTATTCGGGGGAGGGGGTGCTTCCATCCCCGCGAGTGGCGGCGCTACCTCTAACGCTCCCGTTGGTAGGGCTCCTTCGAACGTCCCCGTTGCGGAGGTTTCTTCGAAAAGTTCCTACCCGGGGTCCGCTTCTTTCCGCCGGGAGCCCTTCCTCAAGGTGGTGCAGAAGATCGCGGCCTCTTCCCTCCCTGTGATTGCCACTACCGGGTACACGGGAAGGGAACTGTACGCCTTGGAAGACCGGCCAAACCAGTTCTACATGGTGGGATCCATGGGATGCGCTTCGAGTTTCGCTCTGGGAATCGCGCGGGCGTATCCCACCCGGTCCGTGATTGTCTTGGACGGGGATGGAGCGGTTCTGATGCGGATGGGGGCTCTCTCTGTCATTGGAATGGAAAAGCCTAGAAATCTGATCCATATTGTGTTCGACAATGGTACGTACGAGTCCACGGGAAACCAGGCAACCGTATCCCCTGGAGTGGACCTGTGTGCCGTGGCTGCCGCTTGCGGATACGAACAGGTGATGGAGATACAGGATCCGGAGCAGTTGGAACGGGTGTTAGTTCAACTAACTACAAGAGCGGGGGCTATAGCATCTGCCGGTGCCTCTTCTGGTGGTGGCTCCCTAATAGAAGGTTCCTACTTGGGTGATCCCAAGGGTACACCGCCGGCTCTCACCTTCATCCGGATCCCAATCCAGCCCGGAGCCCCGGACAACCTTCCCCGACCTACGGTGACTCCCCCCGAGGTAGCGGTTCGCTTCGCCAAGTTCTTAAGGGAACATGTTAGTTAGTCGCGCGTTCAAGTTGTATGGATAAAGGGAGGTTGCTGTTGGGACTTACATACGTTGAAGGGAGTGTATCTGGTTCTAGAGGGAAAAGACGAACGGTACGGTTTCTCGTGGATAGCGGAGCTACGTATACTCTTATTCCGAAGTCTGTTTGGGAAGAACTTGGGTTGAAACCGAAAAAACAGGTCGATTTCGTGTTAGCGGACGGCACCACCATTACCCGATCAGTCTCGGAATGCAGGATTCGGCTCTTAGGAGAAGAAGGATACACCCCGGTAATTTTAGGCGAAGAGACTGATGAACCCCTATTGGGATCTGTTACGTTAGAAGTCTTAGGTCTTGTGTTGGACCCCTTCAAACGGGAACTTCGTCCCATGCGAATGCGTCTCGCTTAAGGTATATTAGCCTTATGGATGAACCCTTTCGATCGGAACAAGATTTGTTCGATCCTCACCTTACAGGAGGGCACTCATCGACGTGGCGGTACGTTCCTTTCGCGATGCATTAAACAGATATATTCAACAATTATACTTCCTAGTCGAGGGTAAGAAATGAAATCTGAAAATCGATCCGCAAAACAGGTACGGCCCACAATCCTCTTGAATCCGGGACCCGTCACCATGAGCGAACGGGTGCGGAGGAAGTTCCTCGAGGAGGATCTTTGCCACCGGGAACCTGAGTTCGCGGAGCTCGTGTTAGACATCAAGGCTCGACTCCGCCGAGTGTACCCGGAAGCGGAGGCGAACTACGAAGCGGTGATCTTCACGGGTTCGGGGACCTGCGCGGTAGAGGCGATCTTTCAGAGCCTTGCCCCCCGCAAAGGGAAGACCCTCGTGATTGCCAACGGTGTGTATGGGGAACGGATTGCCTCCATGCTGGAAGTGCAGGGGAAACCCTTTGTCTTGGTGAAAAGCCCCTGGCCCGAGCCCATGAACCTGAAAGAGGCAGAACAACACCTTCAGACCGATCCCTCCATTACCCATGTGGCGGCGATTCATAACGAAACCACTACGGGCCGGTTGAACGATCTCGACGCCCTCGGCGCCCTCTGCCGAAAGTATGGAAAACTCCTTCTGCTGGACACGGTTTCCAGCTTCGCTGGCGAAGAAATTCGGTTCGCCGATTGGAACGTGGGGGCTTTGGCCTCGGTCGCCAACAAATGTATCCATGGAGCGCCGGGAATCTGTTTCGTGCTGGCGCGGAAAGATCTCCTCGAGACGGGCAAAACCGAGGCATCCTCCCTGTACCTGGACCTTTTTAAAATGTACAAGGAGCAGAAAACCGGATTTTCTCCTTTCACGCAGGCGACCCATATCTGCGTGTTGTTGCAGGAAGCGCTTCGGGAACTAGAAGATGCGGGGGGATGGCAGGCTCGCCAGGCTCGCTACCGGGAAATCTCGAGTCGAATCCGGCGGGAGTTCCAGGCGTTGGGGATCGAACTGTTCCTTCCCCAAGAGGCATACTGTTCGATGCTCACCTCTTTCAAACTCCCTGCGGGTCGAACCTATGAACAAGTGCACGACGCGTTGAAATCGGCCGGGTTCGTGATTTACGCGGGGCAAGCGGGGTTGTACCACTCTATCTTCCGGATCGCCAACATGGGGGACATCCTCGATTCCGACGTGGACCGGCTGATCGAAGCGATGGCAAGGGTGGTAAGATAACCAACTCCTATATCGTTCGGCGCGGCAGTAACGGAATATCCAAGCGTCCTGAAATGGTTTTGACTTTTATTACATTCGATGCTATTTTAGTTAAGACTATATGAACATATACCCGCTGCAGGGAAATCCGCATGCAGACCAAGATCGCAGATTCAAACGCCATATCGATGCCAGACTGAAAGAGCATTTTCTAAAGAGAAAGGAAATACTGATCCTGTTAGGTTCTCGGCAAACGGGCAAAACTACGTTGGTGCGGAGAATCTTTCCTAACGCTCAGTACCTATTGGTGGACAATGAACCTGTGCGAAGGATGTTGGAGTCCTATGACATACAGGTTTACCGGGGGGCCTTGTTGCCAGGTGCTCCAGAACTTATTATCGACGAGATTCACCTCCTGTCCAATCCGGGTCGAGCGGCTAAGATCCTGTACGATCAATTGCCACTCAAACTCATTCTAACCGGATCCTCTTCGTTTCATATAAAGAACAAGACCAGCGAAAGTTTGGCAGGCCGGAAGATCGACTATTTCCTTTTCCCTTTGACTTTTTCCGAATACTTGGTGCAGACAGGGGTAGAAGAGGAGCTGAACTATTCTCTATTCGATTACATAGTGAATGGGGCGACAGAGCGACCCTACAAGCTGTTCGATAAACAGCAGATCCTCTCTCGAGTGTTGCGTTATGGTCTGTACCCTCAGCTGGTAAACCAACCCATGGATGAAGAGTACCTTCGGAATTTCGCGGATAGTTTGGTGTTCAAAGATGTGTTGGAATTGAATCTGATCGAGAATAAACGAGTCGCCGCCGACTTGTTGAAGATGTTGGCCTATCAGATTGGGAATCTTGTTTCGTACGCGGAATTGGCGACAGTGCTCGGCGCGGACCAACGTACGGTTAAACGGTACATTGAACTATTCGAACAAAGTTTTCTCTTGTTCAGACTCTATCCGTTTACGGGAAGCGGAAGAAACGAAATCTCTAAAGCGCCTAAGGTATATTTCTATGATACGGGCTTACGTAACGCTCTTATCGGGGACTTTTCGGAGATTACCCTTCGGCCTGACCGAGGAGCTCTATTCGAAAACTTTATCATTGCCGAATGCGTGAAGGCGAACCTCTACACCCAGAGCGGATATAATCTCCGATACTGGAGATCCAAGCAAAAAGCGGAGGTAGATCTAGTATTGGTGAAAGATGACCGATTGATCGGGGTAGAAGTAAAATACGGAAAAGGTACGGTTTCACCGGCCTTCACCCGCCGGTTCCCCGAAGCACATATACGGGTTGTAACCGCTGAAAATTTTTATTAGGAATCCTTCAGTAAGTACGTACGATTATTATATTGACGTACGTTCTACTTTTACTTAAGATAGAAACCATGGAGATTTCAGCTACCGAACTAAGACAAAAACTCTATAGAATATTGGATCTCGTGGCTCAGGAGGGGAAAGTTGTTACTATTCGCAGAAAAGGGAAGAAAATCAAAATTGTCTTAGAGGAAGAAAAAAAACGGAGTGATCGACTAACTCTCCATGATACCATTATAGGAGACCCTGAAACTTTACCTTCCGAATCTACCTGGGAGTGGAATGAGGAAAGGAACCTACATGGTGTTCCTTGATACCCACGCGTTTATACTTTTTCATCAGGGAAACAGGAATTTCCTTTCTGAAAGCGCAATCCGTATTTTTGATGAAGCGGAAAGTCTTTTCATTTCACCGATCGTGCTGTTGGAGACGCAGTACTTGGCGGAAATAGGACGTATCCGCTATGGGGCGGATACTATTTTTGAGCAAATGTCTGCTGCGTTTGGGGTACGGATAGAGGAGGATCAGTACGTGCAGGCTACGCGGAAGGCTATCTCCTTTTCCTGGACTCGAGATCCTTTTGATCGAATCATTACCGCCCATGCTTCGTTGTTCGGCGCGGTCCTACTTACGAAAGATGCTACCATCCGACTAAATTACCCTCGAGCGGTGTGGTGAGTTTTTGAACATACGCGAATTATGCGGGGTACTTTTCCACAGATTACAGTTAAACAAGCAAAAGGCGGCTGGTTCCGCTTTCTAACGTTGAGACAAGAGGTACAGGCGTGGTAAAAACAGCGGTAATTCTCGCGGCGGGCCGGGGTACCCGGCTAAAGGAACTGGGGACCGAGATTCCCAAGGGGTTTCTCCAGTTAGGAACCAAGCCCATCATCGAGGAGTCCCTCGAGAAACTGTACACGGCTGGCATCGAACGGGTGATCATCGTCACGGGGCACGTGGCGGAAAAATACGAGGACCTAGCCGCCCGTTCTCCTGGGCGGATCCTTACGGTGCATAACGAACAGTACGCGGATTCGGGTAGCTTATACAGCCTGTATCTCGCCGGGAGCGCCCTGCAAGATCCCTCAAAACCTGAAACAGAAATTGATCGACCATCGACCGAACCCGCGGGCTTTCTACTTCTGGAATCGGATCTGGTGTACGAATCCCGCGCGCTTGAAGCGCTTCAGAGGGATCCCCGGCCCGACCTTATCCTTGTGTCCGGCCGAACCAACTCGGGCGATGAAGTCTGGGTAGCCACCGAAGGGGGAAACCTCCGCGCGATGAGTAAAGATCGCTTCCGGTTGAATGGGGACATTCTTGGTGAACTCGTGGGCATCAGCAAGATCTCGATGCCCCTGTTCGCCCGACTTTGCGAGGTTGCCGAACGGCTCTTCGAGAAGACCCTTCACGTGGAGTACGAGACTGGCCTTACCGAAACTGCCCGAGAATACCCCATTCCCTGCCTGTTGATCCCCGACCTAGTGTGGGCGGAGATCGACGACGCGAACCATCTGGAGCGGGCCCGAAGGTTGTATGGGAGAGTGTCATAAAGTCTTTCCTCTCTTATAAAGGATCTATAGTATGGGAATAGTTTTCTATACCCTATTCATCTGGCCCATCCGCATATTTGTTGAAGCCGCTTTCGTATTCTTTCAAGTCTTATTCAACTATCGAGCGGGCCTATCCATTGTACTTTTAAGCCTTGGAGTGAATACGGTACTTCTTCCTATTTACGCAGCGGTAGATAGATGGCAACAACAAGATCGAGAGCTCCGTCAGCGAATGAAGAAGAAGATCGAAGACATTAAGGCTGTGTTTAAAGGAGAAGAGAGACGTTTTATCTTGAATACTTACTATCGGCAGATGGGATATTCTCCCCTAAACTCCCTGAAAGCGAGTTTAGGGGTTCTTCTGCAGATCCCCTTTTTCCTTGCTGCATACCAGTTCCTGTCCCATACGACTTCCTTGCAAGGACAATCTTTCCTCTTTCTGAAAGACTTGAGTAAACCGGATGCATTGCTAACCATTGGTGGAATCTCTGTTCACCTCATGCCTTTACTCATGACAGGTTTCAATGTCGCTTCCGCGTTGCTCTATTCTCGAGAGATGGAACGAAAAGAGCGGGTTCAACTGCTGGTAATGGCGGCAATTTTCCTCGTTCTTCTCTATGATTCTCCTTCTGGATTGGTTCTGTACTGGACAGTGAATAATTTATTTTCCTTGAGCAAGAATGTTGCGACGAGGTATTTTAATAGACCGGGCAGAATTCTATATGTGGTTACTTCGTTCACTGTATTATTAAGCATTCTATCTATTTTGTTAGGAGTAGTAGCATTAAAATCTGTCTATAAATATTTGGCTTTATCTTTAGGTATGATTGTTATTTGTGTGCCATTGGGGAAAAAATGTTTTTTAGTTAAAGTTCGAGGTAGTCAGATCTCAATACTTTCTGAACTGAATGACAAATTCCTTTATCTTTATTCATGCTTGGTTTTCTGTGTTCTATTAGGGTTCTTGGTTCCTTCTCAAATTATAGCATCATCTCCGACTGAATTTAATGAACCTTGGAAGGCATTATTCTGTACTGTGTTACAAGGGATCTCAATATGTATTTTATTACCTGGATTTATATGGTTCTTAATTGGGGAACAGCGAAGAAAATACCTTGCGTTATTTATGAGTTGCTTTGCTCTAGTATCAGTTGTTTGTTATTTTTTCTTGAGCGGTTCTTATGGAACACTTACTAGGGGTTTCCAATTTGATAATCCACATTTATTAAAGTCCTCGTATCCGATATGGGTAGATATAATTACTATCGTTTCAGTAGCTGCAAGTCTACTCTTACTATTAAGACAAAAAAAGGAAAGATTTATACTTTTGTTACTGAAAGGGATTGGGTTAGCCCTAATCATCTTAGGGCTTGTATCCTTCTTCTCGATTATGAATAGTTCTTTCTTAGCTAAGACTCATGCAGAAGAAAGAAATTGGGAAACAGATAAGGTCTTTACCTTCTCCCGAAAGAGTAACAATACGTTCATATTATTTCTAGATCAAGCTTGTGGGGTTGCGTTTTATTATGCCATAGACATGCTTCCAGAAACGATCAAGGAAATGGAAGGATTTGTCTGGTACCCTAAAACTATTTCGTTTGGTGATTGCACAATTTTGGGAGTTCCTCCTCTTTTAGGAGGATACGATTACACTCCCTGGAATGTAAATGCTCGGTTAGATACTCCTCTAGTTAGAAAAGTGAATGAAGCATTAACGTTATTGCCAAAACTTTTTGGAGAATCTGGATGGCGAGTTTCGATTACAGATCCAAGTCTGGCAAACCTGCAATGGATACCAGATACAACAATTTATGATGGAATGCGGAATGTAAAGGCAAGGAATATTAAAGGACTATTTTCAAAAAGATTTTTACAGGAGAAGGGGTATCCACCTGAAAAGGAAACAGAAGCATTCGATTTTGATATTCTTTTTCGGTATGGTGTATTACGAATTGCACTTCCTATCCTTCGATATCTTATTTACTATAATGGCAATTGGTGGAGAGATGGTAGATCAAATAGCTTCGATCGTTCCCTGGCTGTTTTCCCGAATCTCTACTATCTATCTGATCTTTGCCATACAGATGATGAATCGGAAAGTATTTCTATCTTTATGAATGAATCGACCCATGAGTATGGAGCATTTACAGCAGAGTTGCTTCCGAGTCGTGACCCTATCCGGTATAGTGAAAAAGAAGTAGCAAGGTTTGGATCTCAAAACGCTACAGGTTATATGTATGTGTTTTTAGCATCAATAAAAGCGGTGGGAAGATGGTTGAATTATTTAAAACAGTGTGGAGTATACGATAATACAAAGATTATCATCGTTTCGGATCATGGGTGAGTCCTTCCCAACAAACAATTTGAACTTCCTAGTATGGAGAAATACAATCCTCTTTTACTAGTAAAGGAGCGGAATGCTCGATTTCCTTTAAAGATTTCTGATGAGTTTATGACAACTGCGGATATACCTTCTTTAGTAATTGGAGATTTGAAAACTACAATCAACCCTTATACTGGAACCACAATTTCTTCAGAACCTAAGAAAGGAGTCTTACGGGTGTATACAGCTCCTGGAAATCAGAATCGACACGGTCCAATAGGATTTACCTTGTTCAATTCCCGAAAACTGCTGAATACCAATATATACCAGGCATCTGCATGGGGGGCAATAGAAAAATGAGCCGATGGCTTCTTGCCTTATGGTTATTCGCAGCAATTGTTTTTCCTCTGTTTGCCTATATAGATCCTGCAACAGGCAGCATGCTCTTTTCCCTCCTTACAGGTGTGGCAGTAACATTCTTTTTCTTCATCAAAAATGTGTTTTTAAAAGTAAAGTATTCTTTTCCTTTTGAAATTGGCATACGAAAATTATCTGCATTTAAACGTCCTCTATTTGTGATTTATTCGGAAGGAAAGCAGTATTGGAATGTATTTGAACCAATTATTCGAGAGTTTAATGTTCGAGGTGTACCTTGTGTATACTACTCTAGCGATGAAGATGATCCAGGATTACTCGAATCGCCAGCTTTTATAGGTTCACGATTCATTGGAAAGGGGAATCGTGCTTATAGGTTTTTAAATTTTCTCGAAGCGGATGTGTGTCTAATGACGACTCCTGGTCTCGATGTGCTTCAGGTAAAAAGGTCTCCTGGTGTTTCCCACTATGCCCATATCCTTCATGCGGTAACGGATGCTACCTTATATCGTCTGTTTGGTCTGGATTACTTCGATTCTGTATTTCTGACGGGACCGTACCAGGAGAAGGATATTCGGTATCTTGAACAACTTCGAGGCACTCCCCCTAAGCGGCTCGTGGTTGTTGGATGCACTTACTTGGATGTGTTAACCGACAAAGCTAAGAGTCTTCAGGTTTCACCAGATGGTAATACAGTGTTGGTTGCCCCTTCTTGGGGGGAGAATGGAATCCTGAGAAGGTTTGGAATGAGGCTTCTAAGGCCTCTTTTAGAATCAGAATACCGAGTGATCGTTCGACCTCACCCCCAGAGTATGATATCGGAAAAATCGGTGATCGAACAATTGCAGAACGAGTTGCGGGGGTTCTCCAATATAGAATGGAATTTTGATCGAGAGAATCTTGATGCAATGGCACGATCGGATGTACTGATTTCCGACTTTTCAGGAATTATCTTTGATTATGTGTTTCTCTTTAAGCGACCCGTCTTATACCCAAAGTTCGAGTTTGATTTACGTCCCTATGATGCCGGAGATGTGCCTACCGAACCTTGGACTTTCCGCACCTTGCGGGAAATCGGGCATGGATTTGATGAAGAGGATTTCCCACTCATTCGTGAGATAATAATGAAAGGAATCCGAATGAATGGAAAACGTGCCAAAAGAATAGAACAAGTTAAAAAGGAAGCATATTTAGATCCTGGTTCTGCAGGAAGGAGAGTGGTGGAGGAACTATTGAAAATAGGAGAAGAGATACAGGTGGCAAAAAAAGCTGCAGGTATTGGGAGAAAGAAATGATTAAGAACCTTAGAATGCTTTTAGATATTTTTCCTACTAAAGACAAATATAAGCTTCTGATTGTTCTTTTGGGAATATTATTTACAGGTCTATGGGATATTGTAGGGATAGGCTCTATAATGCCGTTTATTTCTATAGCTTCCAATCCTGAAATCATTCATACAAATAAATATCTTAGTTTCATATACTTGAAATTAAACTTTAATGATGATGCAGATTTCTTACTTGCGTTCGGAATATCTGTTGTAGTTCTACTATTCATAAGCAACGGATCTCGAGCATTGGTTGATTATGGGATTAAGCGTTTCGCGGCAATGCGCCAACATCATTTATCGTTCAATTTGTTAAAAAATTATT
>CAKZQO010000235.1 GCA_937140905.1 uncultured Spirochaeta sp. | reverse complement strand
GTAGGTTCGACCAACAAGTCTTAGTGGATCGGCCTGACTTAGCAGGACGAGAAGCGATCCTGAAGATCCATGTGAAGGGAGTGAAACTGGCTCCCGATGTGGATCTCCATAAAGTTGCTCGGGATACTCCCGGTTTCGTGGGGGCGGATCTAGCGAATCTTGTAAATGAAGCGGCCTTGCTGGCAGTACGAAACGGAAGAAACGCGGTCACTCAAGCAGACTTTACCGAGGCTATCGAAAAGGTCATCGCAGGGCTACAGAAAAAGAACCGGTTCATCAGTCCGGAGCAGAAACGGATCGTTGCCTACCACGAAGCAGGACACGCGTTGGTGGCGGCCTTTACCGAGGGGGCGGATCCTGTACGGAAGATTACCATTGTTCCTCGGGGGATTGGGGCTTTGGGATACACCCTGCAGATCCCCACGGAGGACAAGTTCCTGATGACCGAAAAGGAATTGTACGGTAGGATCGATACGTTATTGGGTGGGCGAGCAGCGGAGGAACTCGTTTTTGGAACCGTCTCCACAGGGGCTGCTAACGACCTGGTGAAGGTGAGTGATATAGCGAAAAGGATGATCACCGAGTATGGGATGAGCTCCAAGTTCCGAAACGTTGCCTTGAACCAACGGCAACCTACTTTCCTTGGTCCTACGGCCGAAGCGCCCCCAATGTACCGGGATTATTCCGATGCTACCCAGAGTTATATCGATGAAACGATCGCCTCCATCGTGAACGAGAGATACGAGCATGTAAAGAAATTGTTACAGGAAAAACGACCCGTACTGGAAAAGTTGGCAAATCGTCTATTGGAAGCTGAAACGATCGAAGAAGGGGAATTCGCCCAGATAGTTCAATCGAAGTAAACTATTGATAATGGATTGAAGGGCCTGCCCAAGAGGACAGGCCCTTTTTTTTAAGGAATTGAATAGAGCAACAAAAGGAGTTATTCGAGCTTGGTTACTTTGAAATCGTCGAACTGCATGGCCAGTTTATTAGTTCGGAAGCTTACGTAGGCACCTTTCAGTAGTTTAGGATCTAGGTAGAAGTAGTAATAGTAACCTTCTTCCATCGGATCGTATACCCGGATTTCTCCCGTGTTCGTATCTACCCGTAGTTTCACAGGTAGCGCATACTGGAGGTAGTTCAAATTCTTCAGTACTACATCTCTCGGATAGATTTCAATGCTCGAGTTAGGCATCAGTTCCATTTTAATGTTGGAAGTGCTCTGGTATACCTGAGCTCGTAATCCATAATGGGGAGAATTGGTAGGTACGGTGTCGTCATAGTTGATCCAGAGGAGGTAAGATTTCCCATTGCCCCATGCTTTGCCTGGCGCAGGTTTGTCGACTCCGATGTGGATTCCAAAACCTCCATGGTAAGGCCCGGATACGTACGCTTTTGCGTCCGCATACCCTCCATCGATGTATTTCGCTGTGAACTCCAACATGTACACGCCCGACTGGGGGAGAGGTCGGTCTATCCTAGCCATCCCCGCTTTGATGTCGGACTGAATCAGTGCGCCATTTGCATTCCAAGTGCCATACGCGGGCTTCCAATCTCCCAGTTTGGAAAAATCATCCTGGGCGATGACTGTTTGGGCGAAAATGGGCGCCGCTACTACTGCCCCCATCAAAATCAAGCAGAGTGCGAGGTTCTTCATTGTACATCCTCCTCAAAGTAGTTAGATTATGCCGCATCCCATAAACGGGATTACCTTCTATGATAAAACCGTTTTCGTAACTTCTCAAGATATTTTTACGAAAATCTACTGATCCGAATAGGGAAGGATCTCGGGATGTTTGAATTCAATATCTATTCCCGCCAGGCGAAACAGTTCTTCCGATTCTCCCCCTGCATGGTAACGGTATTCGCATACTACCCGGCGGATCCCACAGTTGATGATCAGCATGGCACAGGTACGACAGGGGGTCATTTTGCAGTATAGGGTTCCTCCATTCAATGAAATACCATACTTTGCTGCTTGGCAGATGGCATTCTGCTCTGCGTGGACAGTACGGACACAGTGTTGAGTGATGCGCCCATCTTCATGGATCATCTTTTTCATCTGGTGGCCCACTTCGTCGCAGTGAGGAAGACCTGTAGGGGAACCAACGTATCCCGTAACCAGAATTGCCTTGTCCCGCACGATCACACACCCACTCCGACCTCGGTCGCAAGTAGCTCGCTCAGCTACCGCACGGGCTATCCCTAAAAAGTAGTCGTCCCACGAGGGACGAATCCGGATTGGAGGTGAAAGTTTACGATACAATTCCGGGAGCGTTACTCCTACGTCCTCATCGGCAAGGATGATTGGTATAGGGGGAATCGAAGGGTCGATGGATCCTTGCAAGATCAATCCGTTCCCTTCTCCTAAAGATCCAATGATTCGATAGGAGGTAAGTTTTAATAGGAGAGTAATAGTCCTCTCGGTCCACTGTTTTCCCCAAAAGAGAATGAACTGAATATGTTGACTTATTTGTTGCCAAAACTGGGAAGACTCAAGGATGGTCGAGTTGGGATGACGCAGAAGAATGCAAAGGGTCTTGCCTTCTTGGAGGGATTTCTGCGCAATTTCGATAAAGGACTCCTCTGGTTTTATCACTGCATCATCGATCCAAGTTATACTCTCTTCCCCTATCTTCGAGGCTTCTATTGGCCCTTCCACTATGATCAATCCCTGACTTCCCTTTTTACTCCATGGCCCTAGAAGATTTCGGTTGCCCTGTGACACTTTAGGCTCGGAGGAAGGAACAAGACTCTGATATAGTTCGCGTAACAAATCGTCGTTCCCCGCAAACAGGAAGCGTTTCCCTATTTCGGAAAGAAGGGGCAGGAGTTTGAGGAAAGCTTTCAGACGCGGTGGTGAAGTCTTGAAATGGTGCCACTGATCTGGATTGAGTTCTAATACCAATCTTAAACCCTCGTCTGGTTCAATTGGTAAGGGCAGAACTTGGGAAGAATACTCTGTGTCTTCCTCTTTGCTGAGAATGGAAAAAACCATTGAAAGGTTGAAAGGTCCAATATGAGATTGTAGGTACGATAGAACTGCTGTTACCTGTGGAGAATCGATAGGGGAGAGTTCCGGTTTCACCAGGGTATAGATCGTTCGCCTGAGGGTACTTGAATCTTCGAGGTTTTGCGACCATACAAAAAGTTGTGAGGACATAATTTCTTGGCCAGGGAGAGGCTTGCTCGGATCAAGCAAGAAAAAAACAAGGGGATCCGCGTCTTTTAAAGCATCGGGAAGATCCTTTAGGTCCCGGACTACCGTACAGGTAGAAAACCCTTTTTCGCTTGGCGGAATTGTATCTAGAACGAGAATTTTCGCTGGAATCATGGGGAGAAGTATATGTCTAGTTTCTCCATCTGTGTAGAGCTTTTTTGCTTTACCTAAATCGATTTTTACGCTACAGTTTCTTTCCATGAATCCCTTTCAGATCACCCGACTACCAGTACTCCATTTTGGGGTAGGAGGAATCTCGCAGTTACCCCAACTATTGCAGGATCGTTCATTAAAAACTATAGCCTTGATCCTAGGAGGGAAGTCCTTCAAACAGAGTAAAGCGTACGATCGATTGATCGAAGGATTGAAGAAGGTTCATATCCGGTATAAGGAGTTTTCTATCGTTGGTGAACCTTCTCCCGATGCGGTGGATGCTATCGTGGAAACCTTGAAAAGAGAGGCGTTTCCACCGGATGGCGTCGTTGCCATCGGAGGGGGGAGTGTGATCGATACGGGAAAGGCTGTTTCGGCTTTGTACACGATGGAAGGCTCTGTGCAGGACTACCTGGAAGGAGTGGGAACCCGAAAACCATTGGGTACCCGCCTTCCCCTTATTGCCGTTCCCACAACAGCGGGTACGGGTGCTGAGGCCACGAAGAACGCGGTGATCAGCCGAGTAGGTCCCAAAGGTTTCAAGAAGTCTCTACGTCACGACAACTATGTTCCCGATGTAGCCCTCCTAGATCCTGAATTGACCATTTCCTGTCCTCCAGAGGTTACCGCTGCCTCTGGCCTCGATGCGATTACCCAGTTGTTGGAGGCGTATACCTGCACAAGGGCTAATCCTTTTACGGATGGGTTAGCGCTGAAGGCTCTCGAATTAGCAGGAAAGGGGTTTTTAATTGCCTATAGGGACGGCAACAATCTGGAAGCTAGGTCTCAGATGGCGTATGCCGCCTATATCTCGGGGGTGTGTCTAGCTCAAGCGGGTTTGGGAGTAGTACACGGCATCGCTTCTCCCATGGGTGGGTTGTTCCCCCTCTCTCATGGGGTGGTGTGTGGGACGTTGGTGGTTTCTGCCACTCGCTTTACTGTTAGCCGGGCTATGCGGATCGATGATCCCTCGGAAGATTCTGTCCTGAAGCGATACGCCCGAGCAGGTATGGCATTGAGCGGGAAGGATGCGGGGAGCGATAATGGGAATGCGGCACTTTTAATCAAGACATTGGAACGGTTCAGTACAGAAACAAACATGCCTTCCCTTCGAACATTGGGTTTAACGGAATCTGATCTTTCCATGATAGCGTCCAAGACAGAGGCAAAGTATCATCCGATACCCCTCACTGTTCAAGATATCGAAATAATTCTAAAGGATAGGTACTGATGCATCCAACGGTTGTTTCCATCCTCTCTCTCGTTTTTTGTGCGTTTCTATGGAGCTTAGGAGGACTTTTTATCAAATTGGTAGATTGGACTCCTCTGGGAATAGCAGGGGCCCGAAGTCTTCTAGGAGGACTCACGATCCTGCTACTGATTCGAAAACCGAAAATTACCTTTTCGGCCCCCCAGATTTTGGCCGCCCTCTGTAATGCGGGCACCATGATCCTCTTCGTCTATGCCAATAAGCTTACCACATCAGCCAATGCGATCCTTCTCCAATACGGAGCTCCTCTCTATGTAGCTGTTTTTGCGTGGATCCTTTTAAAGGAACGCCCCCGATGGGAACACTGGGTAGGGTTAATAATGATCCTAGGAGGGATGACTCTATTCTTCAGGGAAAAAGTCTCACCGGGTAACTCGCTGGGGAACTTATTGGCCATAGTAAGCGGATTCACCTTTGCTTTCTACGCCATCTTTATGCGGATGCAAAAATCCGGTTCTCCCGTAGAGTCGATCCTATTATCCCATCTGTTGGTGTTTCTCTTTTCCCTTCCTTCGATTCTTTCCACGCCTCCAGCCCTTTCCGGTTCGGGATGGGTTTCCCTAGTCGTGCTGGGAATTTTCCAAATTGGCCTTTCTTCGGTCCTGTTTGCCCGGGGAATTAAAGGCATCACCACGATCCAAGCGATGCTCATTACGACCCTGGAGCCGATCCTGAACCCCCTATGGGTCTTTCTGTTCCTGCATGAAGTCCCCACTCGGAATGCTTTGATTGGCGGGGGCATGATCGTTCTGGCAGTGACCTTCTCTTCCATAATTTCGGCCTATCGGATCCGGAGAGCTTGATGGTCCTTGTGGTATGCCTGAACCCTACCCTACAGAAGACCCTTGTCTTTTCATCTTTGCGGGAAGGGGAGGTGAACCGAACGCCCACCTACTATCTCGATGCATCGGGCAAAGGGGTAAATGTAACACGGGTGTTGGGACAGCTAGGCATTCCAGCCATCCATCTGACTCACGCGGGTGGGATGTTCCGAGACATTTTCCTTACCCTAGCGGAACAGGACAACCTGCGAATCCTAGCACCCGATTCTGGTTCAGAGGTTCGGTTCTGTACGACTCTATTGAATCAGGGAAAAGGTACTACCACGGAGCTGGTAGAGGAAGCGAAACCAGTTCTACCTGGCACGGAGACGGAAGTTCGAAAGGGATTCCAAAATCTCCTTTCGAAATCCAATTGCCTCGTGATTAGCGGTACACGGGCACCCGGATACAGGGAAACTCTGTACGCTGAGTTCGTGCGCGATGCAAAGGAAGCGGGTAAACGAGTCATTCTTGATATGCGGGGAAAAGACCTAGTGGCTTGTCTACCTTACCGACCCGATGTGATTAAGATAAACCTATCGGAGTTTGCCAGTACTTTTCTAGGGATATCACCCGACGGGGAACAGATTCGGGATTTGACGGTGGTGCAGCGAGTGAAGGAACAATTTCTCGCTTTGGCCGAAGAGTATGGGGTTGTATGCATTACTACTAATGGGAAAGAAGATACCCTCTATTACAATCGAGGCGACGTATTCCGGATGCCCGTACACTTGAGCAAAGATCTTCCCGTGCTAAACACCACCGGTAGTGGGGACGCATTTCTGGCGGGTTTCCTTAAGGCCTGGCAGGAAGAAGGCTACCCAGAGCCTTCTTCCCACGCCTTCCAGGCAGGAATCGAGGGGTACCTTCAAGAGGCTCATCGAGTAGCCTTCCTTAATGCCGCACACGTGCGGCCTGGCCGTATCCGTTGACGAAAAGACCTATTTTTTAGGTTCTTCTACGATCTTTTTCTTACTTGTTCCTTTCGTGCTTCCCTTCGCTTGAGCATTCTTGCCCAATGGTTTTACAGGTTTTGCTTCAAGGACAAGGGTCTTTGTCGGCATGTTGCATACCTCGTCCGGCCCAAAGTATTGAATGGCTCCGGGGCATAGGTAAGAGGTTGTTAAGGCCCACCCATCCCGTTTAGCTACAAAGGTTTTGAAGGGTTTCCCTTTAAGGTCTACCAGAGCTTTTTTGATCACGGGTTTTTCTTTCCCATGCCTTCGTTCTAAGTTCATCATCATGGTTAGGGGAATCCCACCCGCAATCCACTCCGCAGCAGGTCTTGCCAAATTTCGGATAGAGGAGATGTAACCAGAGAGCCCGTTCGCTATAAGGAGAAAGGCGGTAAAACCTAGGGAATAACAATAATCGGCATCGAAGTTGGAAGGAAAGGCGGATCTTCCCTCGTACCCCAGGAAATGACTCTGATAGCTGAAGCTACCCGTGTAGGAGCCAGCCGCTTTCATCTCTTTCAACCGGGCTTCCACCAGGGTAATGAGGAGTTTTTCTGTCTCGATCCGGGATACCTGCACGTTCCCATGGGGATCCCGGTCCATCAGGAGCTGGGACTGGATTTCCTTGGGAAGGGAGGAAAACACGGCTCGGGATTCCGCCGAGAGTTGTCCCGAGATGAAATCGATCTGTGCTTGACCAGGCGCAAGGGAAGAGAACTCAGCGTTCTTGTGGGCCAGAATATCGTTGATTTCGGCGATTAGTTTCTTCATTTCGGGAATGAACTCAATTAGACCCTCTGGAACCAGAACAATACCAAAGTTTTCCCCTTTTTCTGCCCGTTTTGCAATGATGGAACAGATGTATTCCACGATATCCTTCAAGGTTTGATTCTTCGCTTCTACCTCTTCGGAGATAAGGGCAATGTTTGGCTGGGTCTGTAAGGCGCATTCCAGGCAGATATGACTTGCTGCCCGGCCCATCAATTTTATGAAATGCCAGTATTTCTTGGCAGAGTTTGCATCCCGGGCGATATTACCAATCAACTCCGAATAAGTTTTCACCGCCGTATCGAACCCAAAGGAGGTTTCCACGTATTCGTTTTTCAGGTCCCCATCGATGGTTTTCGGGACTCCGATTACTTGGATAGATTCACCCTTTTCCCTGAAGTACTCGGCAAGAACGGCGGCGTTCGTATTGGAATCGTCGCCTCCGATGATAACGATAGCTTTCAGTTTTCGTTTCTTTGCGGTAGCCAGGGTGGAAGCGAACTGTTCCTCAGTTTCGATTTTGGTTCGACCAGAACCTATAATGTCGAACCCGCCTGTATTGCGGTATTGATCTACCAATTTAGCGGTGATTTCGATCGCCTTATCTTTTATGATCCCCGATGGTCCTCCCAGAAACCCGATCAGCTTGGAACCAGGATTCCCTTTCTTGATCCCGTCGAACAATCCGGCAATTACGTTATGCCCTCCGGGAGCTTGTCCCCCGGAAAGGATGACGCCCACATTGATCTTCTCTGAGGCTTTCGAGTTCTTCCCTGGCACAAGGGTCGCGATAGGTTGTCCATAGGTATGTTTGAAGATAGCTTTCAACTCTTTACGATCCGTAAGGGCTTCCGTGGGCTTCCCGAGTGCTATGGTTATGGAGGATACTGACTTTTTTAATAGAGGTGGTACCTTTGGTTTGTAAGCGTACCGTGCTTTTTGGAGGGGTGAAATTTCCATTTTTCGTTTCTCCTTCTCATTGGGATCTTTCCTGTGTATCTTATAGAAGAATTCTCCTTTGTTTCAAGGTATAGGCACCCTTGGATACGATGGGATACCTATAATGCTATCAAAGGAAACAGTAACCCTGAGGTGACAAATAGATCACTTTTGAGTAGGATGAGGAGGGGTATACAAGAGTCGGAATGGAAAAGAAAGGGTTTCTTGAGTTTTCAGGAGTATGGGCAGGGGGATTAGGGGCGTTGGCCTTTGTCACTACTCTTCTATGGGGTGGGGGCTTCGTCTTTGCCATGGGAGCTTCTATCGGGGTTTTCTTAACCTCTTGGGTTTTCTTTTCACCGAAGAAGAAAGAGGAACAGTGGGACTCCTCCTTATCTAAGGATTTCCAAAAAGAACTCCTCTCCATGGGTAAGCGGAACGTGGAGGAAATGGCCCTTTGGGCTGCCCGGATTCAGAATGCCAACGTACGGATTCATGCCGAAAAGATTATAACCTTCGCACGTAAGATTCTCCAAGAGGTGGAGAAAGATCCAAAAGACCTCCCTCTGGTTAAGTCTTTCTTAAATTATCATGTCCGTGCAGTGGCCAAAATTCTCCGTCAGTATGTGGAGTTGTCGGAAAAATCTTCCGAAGAGTCTTCCATACAGGAGACCTTGCGCCGGGTGGAGGAGAGTCTAAAAAAAATTGCCTTGGCCTTCGAGCAACAGTATGAAAAATTGCTGGCCAACGATGTGTTGGACTTGGATGCAGAACTGAGGGTGCTGGAACAAACGATCCAGATGGAAACTGGTAACAAGGGAGGAACTCATGAGTGACCAAACATTGGAATTGGCCGTCTTGGATCCTCGGGATCTAGAAAAAGCCCGAGAAGAAGCTTCCAAGATCGACATCCGGAACTCGCAGTCGGTTCTTCAATTCGGCGTGGGAGCTCAACAAAAGATCGCCAGCTTTGCCGATTCCGTGCTTTTGGAGATTCGTAACAAGGATGCGGGAGAGGCAGGGATGATTCTCTCCAATCTATTGGAGAAAATAAAAGAATTGGATGTAGGAAGCTTGACGAAAGAAAAATCTTTTTGGCAGCGAATTCCAGGAGTAGGGAATTTAGTAGGCTCCATCCGCAGATTCGTTACCCGCTACGAGAAGGTTTCCTCTCAAATCGAACGGATCGTTCTGGAATTGGAAACCGCACAACGGAATCTGCTGAAAGATATCGTGTTGTTGGACGAATTGTACAATCGAAACCAGGAATATTTAAAAGAGCTGGACATCCTCTTGGCAGCAGGGAAACTGAAAGTGGAAGAGCTGCGCAATACCCTCCTTCCCGAGTTGCGAAACAAAGCAGAAACCACCAAAGACCCGGCTGACGCCCAAAGGTTTCAGGATGTGAGTTCCCTGGTCGATCGGTTCGAGAAGAAGCTTCACGATCTCAAGTTGAGCCGGATGGTTTCCCTTCAGATGGCTCCTCAAATTCGACTGATCCAGAACAACAATCAGGTGTTGGTTGAAAAGATTCAGAGTTCTATTCTGACGACTCTACCGTTATGGAAGAATCAGATCGTGTTGGCGGTGAGCTTGTTCCGTCAGAAAAAAGCGTTGGAACTCCAGAAAGAAGTATCCCAGACCACCAACACTTTGTTGAAGCAGAATGCGGCTCTCTTGAAGGACGGAAGCTTAGGAGTGGCAGAGGAAGCGGAACGAGGTATCGTTGAGCTAGAGACTCTCAAACAGGTAAACAATGATCTCATCACTACTCTAGAGGAAACCCTTCGCATCCAGCGGGAAGGTAGGGAGAAACGGGCGCAGGCAGAGAAGGAGCTTCAGAAACTGGAAACTGAGTTGAAGGAGCGGCTATTGGCTGCTGGGAAATAGGAATCCGTTGCTTCGTGTAATCGTCTCTATCAGCTTTTAACCCCTACAGAACCGAGTTCCCTTTCAAGGGCAGAGAGCATCTCTGTAGGAGAGGTCTCTGCGTCGCGTAGATCCGTTGTAACGACTTTCTCAACCGCATAGCCTCCACTAACTAAGGCTTGCTGGATGCGCTTTAAGGGGATTTCCGATACCTCCAAGGCAGTGTTGGGAAGTAGTACGTAGAGAGTGTCCTTCGAACGAATCCCATTTCTGTCCGTTAACCGGAGTTGATTACGCACGAGGCGATTCGATGACTCCAGATGGTTTAGTATTTCGAGCATTGAAACCGGGTGTTCAGGGAGACTCAAACGGATCAAGGCTAGGGTACAAGGATCTTTATACCGTCGAACCGTTTCCCACAGAGGCTTCAAGTGTTCCCAGATCTGTTCTCGATAATGGAGAGAGACATAGTCGGGATGTGAAAGATTCCTCAGAACGAAGAAAAAGAGCTTTTTTGTGAAGAATCCGTATCCTAACGCTCCGACGAACACGATTACCAAGGGGAGAACCAGAACCTGAGAAACGATCCCCGTAGCCACAGCAGGAGCCCCTAACAGTAGGATAAAGGCACAAATGAACCATATAAGGAACATCAGCACAAGATAGATGGGGATTCCTCCGGATAGTCGGTACCGTTTAGATAGGGTAAGTTCCAAACGCAACACGAAACCTATTATTATCGTGGAACCCAAGAGTAATACGATGGCTCCTATTCGATAGATCGATGCGATGGTGGGGAAAAAAAGGTAGGATAGAAGCCCAACAACAAGGGTACTGGCCCCGCTAGTGATGCATCCTGCCAGCAAGAGCTTAGTACCCTCACTATGGGAGATGAGGATTTCCATCCTCCGTTGGGTTGATATTGCTTCCATATCTTTCACTGTAGGATGGAAGCTTGGTAAAGTCAATGTTGAACGGTCAGTATTTAGCGTCGGCGTACTCTACCCATCCACCCGCCTCCACGAGGGTCTTGTCGAAGGGACTGAGATGGTAGGAGTAAGTCTTTTTTGTTTTCCCATTGGAGAAGGTCAAACGGTCGTTCGGGAAATCCACCTCTACCTGGGTCTCGCTCTTACTGAAAACGCGAAACAACTCATCGATGGTTTCACTGGGTAATTCTACGGCTAACATCCCACAGTTGAACATGTTTTGCCTGAATATGCGGGCAAAGTTCTCTGCCACCACGATGTGAATCCCGTTTACCTCCAACGCCCAGGGAGCATGTTCCCGAGACGAACCACAGCCGAAGTTCTTTCTAGTTACGATGGCGGTTTTGCCCTTTAGGTCGCGGAGAGGGTCGAATCCTTCCAACTTTAGATCTTCCAACAGGTGGGGCTTCAGAGCCTCCTTGGAGATTTCCGTAAGATACTTAGCAGGAATAATCTCGTCAGTATTAATATCGGAACGGTCTAAGAATAGAACATTGCCACCAAAGGGTTTCATGGGAGCCTCCTATCTTGCATATAATGGCGAGTTGGTGATAACACCGGCAACAGCGGTGGCTGCGGCTGTAGCTGGGCTCATCAGGTGGATCATTCCCCCCTTGCCCATTCTACCGTTGAAATTGCGGTTCGTCGTAGAGGCACATACTTCACCAGGAGCGAGTACTCCGTTGGACATGCCTAAACAGGCACCGCAGGTGGGATTAGTGACGCAGAATCCTGCCTCGAGGAAGATTTTTAGGAGCCCCCCTTCAAGAGCTTTGCGATACACTTCTGGTGTGGCAGGGGCAAGGATTCCTCGGACGTGAGGATGGATCTTCTTTCCTTTCAGAACAGACGCAGCGACTTCCAGATCCTCATACCGACCGTTTGTGCAGGATCCAATGTACACTTGGTCAACCTTGGTACCTTCCATCTCTCGAACAGGTTTTACCTGGTCGGGCTTGTACCCAAAGGTAACTAAGGGTTCCAGAGTGCTTACATCGAAATCGATCACCTTCTCGTACTCGGCATCGGGATCCGATTTCCATTGAGCGAAATCCTCCAACGCGTGTTTCTTCGAGGAATATTCCCCTTTTATGAAGGGCCAAAGGTATTCCACCGTTGTTTCGTCTGGCTGACAAATTCCGCTGGTGGCCCCTGCTTCAACAGCCATGTTGCAGAGGGTCATTCTAGATTCCATCGACATGGTGCTTATTACAGGGCCGTGAAACTCGATCACCCTGTCGGTGGCGCCATTCACACCAATCTTTCCGATGATTCCAAGAATAATGTCTTTCGCAAACACACCTGCGGGAGGACGCCCTATCACATTGATTCGGAGAGTCTTCGGAGACCGGAAGGCGCAAACCCCTTTAAGGATCCCTACCTCCAGATCGGTTGTCCCGACACCTGCGGCAAACGCTCCAAACGCACCATGAGTGCAGGTATGAGAATCTCCCATGATTACGGTGAAGCCAGGACGAATGAATCCTTTTTCCGGAAACAGGGCGTGACACACCCCATTTGACCCAATGTCAAAGAAATCTTTGATGCCATGCCTTCGGGCCCAATCCCGTAGGATCTTCCCTTGTAGGGCGGTCTTTTCATCCTTCGCTGGAGACACATGATCGATCACGGCTTTGATTTTCTCTGGATCGAATACCCGATCTTTTCCCCTTCGTATGAGATCATCGATCGCGGTGGGGGTCGTAATTTCGTGGCAGAGCACTCGATCCAACCGTAACACCCTCACATCCGGGAAGGGTCTATCCACCTCGTGGGTATCGAAAATCTTTTCTGCGATAGTTTTACCCATATATCCTCCTATGTTTTTAGCCCTCCGAAAAGAAATTTAGTTTTGGGGGACTCATTACCCATATGGCTCGAGCTCGTTCCTTTGAATGGTTTATGAGCGTGTGTGGGATGGTCGAGTCGAAGGAGATACTATCTCCTTCGTGTAGCCTGTAGGAAGTTCCACCATAGAGGAGGTCTACCTCTC
>CAKZQO010000234.1 GCA_937140905.1 uncultured Spirochaeta sp. | reverse complement strand
GGGGGTACAAACGGGACTTCACCGGCGCGGTAACGGCCGCTTCTTCTACCATTGGCATCATCATTCCGCCTAGCGTGCCCATGATCCTCTATGGAGTGTTCGTGGGACTTTCTGTTCCCACCCTATTCATTTCAGGCATCATTCCAGGAATAGCCATTGGAATCGTCATGTGTCTGGTAGCCTACGTGATTTCGGTAAAAGAAGGATACGGCGCGGATACTGCCTTCAGTTGGATTCGCCTTTGGCAAACCTTCGTGGCGAGCATCCCCGCTCTTATTCTTCCTTTGATCATTCTAGGCGGAATCATGGGAGGGGTCTTTACCACCACGGAAGCTGCGGGAGCTGCGGCATTGTACATAATCCTCTATGGGTTCGCAACGAGAGAGTTCACCCTGAAAAAAGTGTACGAGGCTGCTAAAGAATCGGCCCTCCTCTCGGGACAAGTGATGATCATCATAGCAGTGGCGAACCTTTTGGGTTGGGTGTTCGCCTATGCGAAAATTCCCCAACTCCTCGTGGGGCCCTTCCTATCCATCACCTCGAATCCCACTATCTTCCTTTGGATCGCATCCCTCATCATGATCATTGCGGGAACCTTCCTTCATGGAACCGCTATGCTGGTAATCATCATTCCTCTCTTCCTCCCGGTAGTGGCCAAACTCGGGATTCATCCTTTCCATTTTGCCATGGTGGTGATCCTCTGTTGGGGAATCGGACAACAAACTCCTCCCGTTGCATCCGCTTTGTACATCACGTGTACCCTCGCAAAGATCGACATGTGGAGCCTCACCAAGGCGAACATACCCTTTATCGGCTCTCTCATTTTAGTCCTCGCCCTGGTGATCCATTTCCCCGACCTTTTGGTTTTGAGTTTGCCCAAGCTTTTGGGAATGTTATGAAGATAAAATAGGAGTACTGGATGAATACGGATAGAAAACCGCGAATCGGAATCATTCTGGGAGATGTAGCAGGGATAGGGCCTGAACTGGTGGCGAAGCTCCTTTCCGACGAATCCGTTTTTGACAAAGCGAAGATTTTGCTCGTCACGGATCAACGGCACTGGGAAGCAGGTGTCCGAATCGCCCGCACCACCCCTCGCATCCCCACAAAAATCACCCAATGGGAAGAGATTCCCAAACGGAAAGAAGATTTCCTTCTCCTTCACCTCCCTGGCGTGGACCCTGAAACCGTTCCCATGGGGAAAGTCGATTCCCGAGCGGGGAAGTACGTACTGGAAAGCATTCTGTTCACCCTGGAACTGATCAAGAAAGGGCTTATTCACGGATTTCTCTTCGCTCCCCTCAACAAGGAATCCATGCACAAGGGAGGATCCCCCTTTGGCAGCGAACTAGATCTTCTGAAACACCATCTACCCAACAACGAGGCCCTGGAAGAGATCAATATTCTGGACGAATACTGGACCATGCGGGTAACCTCCCATGTTGCGTTCAGGGAAGTCCCCTCTCTCATCCATCCAGAAGGAGTGTACCGGGCGATTCGGTTCCTCCACCGGGCTATGGTTTCCTATGGAAAACAGAATCCCCGCATTGGGGTAGCGGCGTTGAATCCTCATGGAGGGGAACATGGACTCTTCGGGGATGAGGAGCAAACCAAGATAGAACCTGGTATTTTGAAAGCCCAGAAAGAAGGGATCTCGGTTTCAGGCCCTTACCCCGCGGACACGATTTTTCTGAAACTCCGGGACGGGGTACTAGATGGGATCCTTTCCATGTATCATGACCAGGGACAGATCGCCACAAAACTCCTCGGGTTCAACCGGGGGGTCACCTACCACGCGGGATTCAGCGTGCCCATCACCACCCCGGCCCATGGAACGGCCTTCGATATAGCTGGAAAGGGGATAGCTGATCCAGGAGCTACCCGTCATGCCTTCTTCATTCTCTGTCGAATTGCTCAAAACAGGATGCATCAACCTTGATATTTTTCAAAGAATGCTACTATAATGGGATTAATTCGCGTTTGAGGAGGAGCATCTTGAAAAAGGGAACTCTTTTGGTACTATGCCTCTTCCTGGTTGTAGGAATAGGGCTATACGCTCTCGATTCTGAATACTATGCCAGAACTATCTATATCGAAAAGGTATATCCCCACCAGTTGGGATACAAAATCCTCTACACCACCAGCAAATTGGATATCGCAGAGGCTTACATTCCCCATAAATGGTTCTCCCAATCCGCCTCCAAGGACGGAAAACTAGCCAAAGGAGAAATCCAGTGGGGGGATGATCCTTCATACCCTTACATGATGATCTTCTGGAAGAATGGCAAGTTCTCTCACGTGCGGTTATTCTTAAAGAAAAACATGAACGATATCTCCTGGGGTTCCCTGAATCCAACCCAGGACCTAACGGACAAGTTCAATATTGAAGAACCATCTTTGGAGTTCTGATTGTTCGACTTGTCGGCCATCCAGAAGGCCATCCACCTAGAGAAGGTAGGGGGATGGCTTTTTTCTTCCTTTCAACACCGGGATCCCCTTTCTGAATCGATTCTGGAACTAGATCGATCCTCCAAGAACACCCGCCCCTGGTTCTACATCGTGTATCCTGAAGGGGCTCCGGCTAAAATCGTGCATACCATCGAACGGAACATCCTCGACGCCCTACCTGGAGAAACCTTCCTGTACGATTCAAGGGACTTGCTGATCCAACTCTTCCGAAGGGTAGTGTTACCTAAAACCCAACGATTGGCTTGCCAATTCTCTCCGACCCTTCGGGTCATCTCCTTTCTCGATCATGGAACAGCCCTTTTGCTGGAAGAGTGTGGATTCACTCTAGTTTCCGCAGCCACGCTCCTACAACGGTTCCGAGGAACCCTGACGGAAGAGATGGTTCAGTCTCACCAACGGGCTTCCACACAGCTGTACGAAATCGTGAAAGGAACATGGAACCTCATTTGCCAACAACTGTCCGGGGGACACCCTCTGTACGAAGGAGAAGTGCAACAACACATTCTGAAAGAGTTGGAAAACCGAAAACTCTATACCCATTCCCCACCCATCGTGGCTTGCGGGGCTCATTCTGGAAATCCCCACTACTCTCCTCAGGGAAAGGGGAGCCTATTAGAACTCAAGCAGGTGATCCAGTTGGACCTCTGGGCAAAGGAAGAGGGGGACTTCGGTACCTATGCGGACATTTCTTGGGTAGGATTCACGGGCACCACTCCTCCCCCCTCTCTCGAAGATGGATTCGCCATTCTAACTGAAGCGCGGGATCGGACCATCTACTTCATCCAGCAGAAACTAGAGAACAAGGAATCAGTTTCTGGAAAAGAGGTAGATGCCTTCTGTCGGAACTTCCTGAAAGAGGCGGGATATGGTCAGGCCTTGAAGCATCGGACCGGTCATGGAATCGATCGAGAACTCCACGGTTTCGGTGTGAACTTGGATTCGGTTGAGTTCCCAGACGACCGGTTCCTATTGGAAGGATCCTGCTTTTCCATTGAACCCGGGCTCTATTTCGCAGATTATGGGATGCGGACAGAAGTGAACGCCTATGTGTGGAAAGGGCAACTGCATCTCTCGGGTCCCTATCGGCAAACTACCTTGCTCACGATGTAACCATGTACAGAGGTAAACATAACCTATGGCTCTAAAATCCCCTCCTGATTCTCTCCTCCATTTCCTCCGACAGTACCCGGGGTACTACATTGTGGCTCACGAGGAACCGGATGGAGATTCCATTGGATCCCAATTAGCTTTCGCCTCTTTTCTACGACGGAGGGGGAAGCAGGTTATTCTTCTATCCCCTGGTCCCTGGCAGCGAAAAGAAATTGCTCCCTACCGCTCCTTCTTCCTCGATACCCTTCCCAAATCTGAAGTGCGTCTTCACTTCGGTTTAATAGTGCTGGACTGTTCCTCCCTCTCCCGCACCGCGCAGTTTGCTTCGATCCTGGAAGGGTTGGATACGGGGGTGATCGATCACCATCAACCCAACGGCATAGTGCAGGGTATTGTACAGTACATCGAGCCCAACGCTCCCTCCACTACCCTCTTGATCCAGAAAATCGTAGAAGCTTTTGGAGATACCCCTACCCCAGAGGAAGCTCGGTACCTGTTTCTAGGATTTGCCACTGACACTGGATTTTTTCGTCACCTGGAAACCGAAGCTTCAGAATCATTGGAACTTCTCAGTCGACTCGCGGTAAAAGGAGTAACTCCCAAATCCATCTACCGGGAAACTTTCGGGAACTATTCCCTCGAATCCCGCCGTTACCTTGCCAAGATTCTCTCAACCATGGAACCGTACTTTCAGGGGAAGCTTCTTCTTACCCATATCCTTCACGAGGAGTACCAGTCTTTCGGATCCGAACACCGTCAATCCGATCCCCTCTATCAGCTCTTGCTCTCTGTGGAAGGATGTGAGGCGGTTGCCTTCCTCCGGGAAGAGGAGCCGAAAAAGACTTCGGTAAGCCTCCGTTCTCCTTCTACCCTCAATGTGGCTGCGATCGCCCAAAAGCTAGGGGGGGGAGGACACAAGAATGCTGCAGGGTACATCACCTCCCTTCCGTACCAGGAGGCCAAAGTGGAACTTCTGGAACAATTCCGTTTGCTATTCGGAAACAATCCATGAAACGAGCCCTCTGTATCGGTCACCTTTCTTACGACATCACCCTTCCCCTGGAAGGATACCCAATCGAAAACACGAAATACCAGATCGATCGGATCCTAGAATCCTCTGGAGGGCCCGCCGCCAATGCAGCATCCCTTCTTTCCCAATGGGGCATCGAGACCACCTTTTTAGGAACTGTGGGGGGCGATTCCTATGGGGAACGAGCACTGAAAGACCTCGAGAACTCAGGGGTACATACAAGGAATGTACTACGAAAGGAGGAGTACACGACTCCCCTTTCCATCATTTTGGTCAATACCCAAACCGGCTCCCGAACGATCGTCAACCGCAGAGGACATGGTAGGATTCGAGCCAGTGAAGCGGTAGCTCTGTTCAGATCCCTACAAACTGCTCCACCCGACCTCCTCCTCTTCGATGGACACGAACCAGAGGCTTCCCTTGCCTCTCTAGAGTCTTTCCCCCAGGCGATTTCGATCCTCGACGCAGGATCCCTGCGAACGGGTACGGAACTTCTTGCTCCCCTCGTCGATTACTGCATTGCTTCCGAACGGTTCGCGCGGGAAGTTGCGGCTACTGACTCTCGGACCGATATCCCTCCAACTGACAAGCCCTTGGATGAAAGCTTGGACTCGTTTCCCTATGGTTACCTTTTAATCGCCCTTAACGCTAGGGGAATCCGGCATCCTGTGATTACCCTTGGGGAAAAGGGCTGCTGCTTCTTGGAATCAGCGGAGCCGCTTTATGACTCCGATTCGCTTCTAAACACAGCCTCGTGTCTTAACCAAGCTACCCAGGTTACCCCTCCGATCGCACACGCAGGCTTTTCCCTTTCCGCGTATCCGGCAAAGGCAGTAGATACTACGGGGGCAGGGGACATCTTCCATGGAGCCTTTGCCGCAGCTCTTTTGTGGGGAAAATCCTTGCGGGAAGCCCTTTTATTAGCCACGGTAGCGTCAGGGCTTTCGGTGGAACGCTTAGGAGGCAGGACTAGTATCCCCCCGTATGAAGAAGTGATGAAAGCGCGGGAACACTGGATGCCAGCATGGCATTCCATTCATACACAATGAAGCAGTTAAGGAGGAACAGATGAATCGAGTTTGCATAGCAGGTATTGGGGGAATTGGAGGATACATGGCCTACCGGTTCGGTACCGGATGGTTGAAAGGAAGCCCGGATCGGGAACTAAGTTTCCTTGCCAGGGGAGAACACCTTTTCACCATACAGGAAAAGGGGCTCACCTTTATCTCCCCCTCGGGAGAAAAAACCACGATCCATCCTACCCGCGCTACAGAGGATCCTTCGAAGCTACCCATTCAAGACCTGATCGTTGTTTGCGTGAAAGGATACCATATAGAAGAGATCTGTCGTCAGATACAACCTATCGTCGGGAAGAAAACCCTGATCCTCCCCCTTCTCAACGGGATCGATATTTATGAACGAATTCGGAGCGTGATGGATGCGGGGATCGTCCTTCCCGCCTGTATCTATATTTCCTCCACCCGGGAAGCTCCGGGAGTAGTGCATCAATCCGGAGGGAAGGGAAACGTCATCGCGGGGTTAGACCCTCAATATCCTTCCTACGATCCAACAGACTTGATAAAAACGATGGAAGAGGCGCAGGTCCCCTTCGAATGGCAGCCGGATCCCTTTCCCGCTCTCTGGAATAAGTACATCTTCATCGCCTCTTTTGGATTGGTAACTGGTTTGAGTGGAAAATCCATCGGTGCCGTACTGGAAGATCCTTCCCTCGTGGAACGTCTCAAGAACATCATCGAAGAGATCGCTGCCCTGGCAAAGGCAAAGGGCGTGTTCTTCCCTCCTACCATTGTTGCCGACGTTCTTGCTCGGGGTAGTTCTTTCCCCTATGCAACAAAGACTAGTTACCAGCGGGACCTTGAAGTGCCAGGAAAACCGAATGAGGGAGACCTGTTCGGAGGCACCATTATTCGGCTGGGAAAAGAACTTGGAATTCCTACTCCCTGGACAGAAGAAACAGTGCAGAGGATAGAAGACAAGGGTTCAGGATTCTAAGCCTTTTTAGGGAGGGGAAAATTTTCCTTTCCTTTTCCTGGCCTCTCTATTCACATGAATGTTTTGGGTCTGGATCAATTCCAACAGTTTTGGTAGTTCTCTCATTAAAACCCGTTCCACGGCCTGTTCCACTCGATTCTCTATCGTGTTCGAAACTGCTTTATCCAACACTTCTTCCACGACTTTCAAAAGAGTAGCGAACAGGTTCTCATCCAGAACGAAAGGAACTTGATTTTCTAGGAATAGTTGATAGGGTTTCACCCCTAGCGTGTCTGCCAGTTTCTTGATCGTTTGGAACGAAGGGGTCTTCTTCCCGATCTCCATTTCTCCTATAAAGGTTGGGGAAACTGCACATTTTTCCGCTAGTTTTTCCTGTGTGATCCCCGCTTGTCTTCGGATCGTACGAAGGTTGTTCACGAAAACATCGTGCATTTCCATTTGAAACCTTTCTAGTATCGGCTTTTTTAAATACTTCAACATTAAAGATATTGAACATTTGTCTGAAAGCCATAAACTATGTATTGATTTTATTTAAACTATTAGTTTATAATTTTTTTGATGCTATTTTCGAAAGGAATGTATGAAAGTAATAGACTTGCTACACGTTTCAGGAGGGGGGAAGGAACGGTCAATCCATCCCGATACCCCTCTTATGCAAATCTTACCCTACTTTCGAAAGAAGGATTACCTGATTGTAAAAGAGGAAGATCTATTTATTGGAGTGATTACACCTGAAGACATTGTAAGAAATTTCCATAGTAAATACGTATTCGAAGCCCTTTCAAACAAACCATGCGTGCCTATG
>CAKZQO010000233.1 GCA_937140905.1 uncultured Spirochaeta sp. | reverse complement strand
GAATCCATGCCGACGTGGCGAAATTGGTAGACGCAGCAGACTCAAAATCTGCCGCCCGCAAGGGTGTATCGGTTCGAGTCCGATCGTCGGCATTCCATAGAGTCTGTGTGTTCAACGAACGAGAGAGGGGGAATCCCATGCCGACCATCACCATTCAAATTGGGAACCAAACCTACGAAGCGGATCTGTACGATGGGAAGGGTCCTACGGCTTTCTACAATAGTCTTCCCCAAGAGATCCGGATGTCCCGATGGGGAGATGAGTTCTACGGCTCTTGTAGCGCTCCCGTGAAAGAAGATTCTACTCTTCGGGATCTGTATGAGGTCGGAGAAATAGCCTTCTGGCCACCGGGGAACGCTTTCTGCATCTTCTTCGGGCCTACCCCGGCTAGCTCTGATTCCCGTCCTCGGATGGCTTCTCCAGGCGTTCCGCTGGGAAAAATCAAAGGGGATACCAGTGGTCTCCGGCAACTCGGCTCATCGGTAAAAGCCTCTATAAAAAAGAAAGAATGATAGAAACCGGATTGAGGCACCTGGCTCAATCCGGGATATACAGGTAAAAGCCTTTACTTGTAGAGGTTTAATCCGGTTGTATTAAGGTAGACACGGCACGATTCACAGCCCTTTTCAAGGATACCCCTCGTTCAAGGTTGGAGCCTTTCAGGGTAGAAATCGCATCTCTGATGATCCCCACTAAATAACTACCCACCACCACCGCTTCCACGTACGGGCTCAGTGCTTCGACCTGGGCAGAAGTAGAAATCCCGAATCCAGCCAGAAGTTTCAGCCCCCTAGCTTTCAGAGATCTCAGAAAAGTAAGATTTTCATCCGAAAGATTCGTGGGATCTCCCGTGATACCGGTTCGTAGAGCCACGTACACAAACTCTTCCCCATGGGATTCCAATAATTTTTGCAATTGGTGTAACCGGTTGGCTTCCATCGTGGGAACTATGACCGAAACCGGATGTAACCCCCGCTCCCACGCAGCCTCATAGTATCCTTCGTCCTGATCAAAGGGAAGATCCGGAACAATTAATCCTTTTACCCCCGCTTCCTTAGCCTGATCGAGGAACCACGATATCCCCCGTCGGAACACTAGAGAAGCGTAACTCATGAGGAAAATGGGAACTTCAGGGTAGGTCTTTGAAAGGTTACGGACCATCTGAAATCCTTCCTGAAGGGTAAAACCTCCTTCGAGAGCCTGGACACAGGCTTCCTGGATCCGTGGGCCGTCCGCTGTGGGATCCGAAAAGGGAAACTGCACCTCTAAGTACGAGGCACCTCCTTCCACCATTCCCATGGCTGCCTGATAGGAAAGCTCCATCGTAGGATACCCAGCCACCAGATGACACATCAGTTTTTTCATAGCGAGTCTCCCAGAGAGGCCACTTCCCTCTGAAGGAACTCTTTCCACCGTTCCCGATCTAGTTCTCGGGCAGTGATGAAGAGATCCTTGTCTCCCCTTCCCGACATGTTTACCACAACCACATCCTCATTGGAGAAGGAGGGGAGCAACCGAAGAGCTGCTGCTCCTCCATGAGCGGATTCCAAGGCAAAGAGAATCCCTTCGGTACGGGCAAAGAAATCCATCGCCTCGATCGCTTCCTTATCCGTGGCCGTGGTGAATTCGATCCTTCCCATATCCCCTAGATACGCAAGCTCGGGTCCGATGCCCGGATAATCTAGACCCGCGGAAACCGAATGGGTAGGAAGCACCTGACCATCTTCATCCAGGAGGAACCGACTCTTGTACCCTTGTACGATACCCACTTTCCCTTCTCCGCTCATCCGGGCAGCGTGTTGTCCTTTCCCAGGGCCCCTTCCTCCGGCTTCCACCCCGATTAACCGGGGCCCTATTGACGGGAAGGCACTCAAGTGCCTTTGCGTATTAACGGTATCACTCGAACCTACCGCCCTTTGGCCGCTTTTTTCAACTTGACCTGCTTGCCAGCCTTCGGGATACAGATAGGGCGAAAAGAACCCAATCGCATTGGACCCTCCCCCCACACAGGCAATGAGGGCAGTAGGTTCTAAGCCAAGGGCAGCTAGCTGTTCTTTCGTTTCCCTACCGATGATGGATTGAAAGGTTCGCACCATATCTGGATAGGGTGCGGGACCTAACGCGCTACCCAAAATATAGAAGGTATCATCCGGATGAGAGGCCCAGTCCCGTAGGGCTTCGTTCACCGCATCCTTCAGGGTACGGGAACCCGATGATACGCCTACCACTTCGGCTCCGTACCGTTCCATCCAGAACACGTTGGGCTTCTGCCTCATCATATCCACTTCGCCCATGTATACCCGGCAAGGGATCCCCAGATGGGCGCAAACCGCTGCCACCGCCACACCGTGTTGACCCGCACCGGTTTCCGCAATCACTCGTTTCTTGCCCATTCGTCTGGCTAGAAGGCCTTGACCTAGGGCGTTATTTATCTTATGGGCCCCCGTGGCGGCTAAACCTTCCAGCTTTATGTACAACCTTCCCCCCCCTAACCGGCGAGTAGTGTTCTCCGCATAGTAGAGGGGGGTAGGCCTTCCCACGAAGGATTTAAGTTTTTCTTGGTACTCCGCCTGAAACTCCTTTGAAGGAACGATGGATAGGAAGGCTTGCTCCAGTTCGTCCAATGGTTTCCGCAATACCTCTGCCACATACCTCCCCCCAAAGGAGCCAAAGAAACCTCGCAGGGGAGACTGCCTTTCCCCAACTTCTTGTTTCGAGAGCCTATCTGCCGACGGTTGTACACGCATTCCGTATCTCCTTAAAAAACGTTCGTAATTTTTCTGGATCCTTCTTCCCCGGATACAGTTCTACCCCACTGGAAGCATCCACCAGTTCCGGGTTCCACTTTTCCACCACTTCCCGGATAGTCTCCCCTCGTAGTCCTCCCGCCAACCATAGGGGCACTCCTCGTTCCTTTAGTGCCTGAAGGACATCATCCGATACCCGAATCCCCGTACCCCCATACATTCCCTCCTTTGAAGCGTCCACCAAAAAGCGTGGCCCGAGGAACTTTTCCAGAGCGTTCTGTACTTCCGTCGAGGTTTTAGGATTCCACACAGGATAGTATGGGATGCTCATGCCCCTCAATAGGTTCAGAACATCTCCAGAGATCTCCATTCCATGCACTTGCAACGCGTCGAGGTATCCCTCTTGAACCAAATGGGATGCCTCTAGCAGTAGGGATCTGTTTACCCCATCTCCTTCCTCTTTAGCCACCACCACACCCACCTTAAGAACCTCTAACCCTTGTAACTCCCGAACCAGGGAAGATGTCGCTTTCCGAGGAGAAGAAGCAAAGATGAACCCCAGAAGGTCTGCCCCTTCTTCCACCGCGAGGTAGGCATCGGTAGGGTTCGTGATGCCGCAGATCTTTACGAGAGGTCGCCTTTTCACAAGTTCTTTAGAACTCGTCCGCCCATCCATTTGTGCCAGAGGGTTCGATGAACCCTCGGATTCTTGTGAACCTTGTCTCAGGTGTTCTACGGAGCTTGAGGGATAATTCCTCCTAAGCGCATCGGCGATTCGAATCCAGAAATGCGCCTTTTCATTTATCCGCAACGTAGGTTTTCCAGTCGAAGGGTCCTCTTCACGCGGGAAAGAACCTCTACTGGTTTCCCTAAAAGCCTCCTCGTAGGTAATACGCAACTTCGGAACCGTGGAAGGATCCCGAACCACCGCTTCTCCCACAAGCAACCCTTCGAAACCCGCGCTCCCTACGAACCGTCCATCCTCTGGGGTCCGCACCCCTGATTCGAACACCACCTTCGCGTCCCAATCGATCCAACCCCGTGCCAGTAGAGGATGGAGAAGATCGGTTCGAAAGGTTTCCAGGTTCCTCGAATTGATTCCCACCCACTCGGGCCGCATGGGTCGAACCTTCTTCACATCCTCTTCAGTATGAACTTCTACCAGAACCGAAAGACCAAGATGGGTTGCCTGACGGTACAATTCTTCCAGCCTCTCTCGATCTAAAACGGATGCGATGAGAAGAACCGCGTCCGCTCCCAATCGATAGGACACGTCGATATCTTCCGGATCTAGAAGGAAGTCTTTTCGAAGAACCGTGGCTTTAGGGAAAGCTGATTTCACCGCTACAAGATCGGAAAGACTGCCCCCAAAGTGATCTTCCTCCGTCAACACCGAGAAAGTGCGTACCCCGCCCTGGAAATACGCGTTAGCCCTCTGAACAGGATCCAGACCTGAATCGATATCTCCCCGGGATGGGGATCTGCGTTTGATCTCGCAGATCAGTAAAGGGGGGAAAGAGAAGGGAACTAGGGGCACTGTCCGGGTTTCTGGCAACGGTAATCCCTGGGAATACCCACGCGTTCTAAGCCTGATCCTTCGGTTTGCTACGATAGCATCCCGAATGTTCTTCTCTCTGGAGGTGGATGGAGAAATAGATTGACTCATCCATAGCCTCCTATACCAATTTCCGTAAGCTTTGGATCTTATCCCGCACAGCGCCTGATTCCAACGTATCCTTCGCCAATTTATACCCTTCCTCTAACATCCGGGTCTTTCCATACACGGCCAGCGCAGCCCCCGCGTTGAGAAGAACCGCCTGTTTCACCGCTTCGGGACCTGTTCCTTCCGCCAGGTCAAGGGCTATCTTCGCGTTCCCCTCCGCATCGCTTCCTAGAAGCTCGTCGCTCGAGAACCGAGGGATCCCGATGGACACGGGATCGAAGGTCTCTTCCCGTATTGATCCATCCTCCTCAAGCCACACGAGAAGAGAGGGGGAAGCAACTGAAATTTCGTCCAATCCATCCTCGCCATGTACAACCAGAGCTCGCCGGATTCCCAATAGGGAAGCTGCCTGCGCGATAGGCCGACAGAGGGCCCCGTCGTACACCCCGATCAATTGGTACTGGGCCCCCGCGGGATTCACCAGGGGGCCCAACAGGTTCATGATCGTCTTGATCCCAATGTCTCGTCGAACAGGAGCGGCAAACCGCATCGCCTGGTGGTACAGGGGAGCGAAGAGAAAAGCGAAGTTATGTTTGGCGAGAGACTCGGCCGCCTCTTCGCTCGTCAATTCGATGGGGATGCCCAAGGCACTGAAAAAATCGGCACTACCACTTTTAGAACTGATGGCGCGGTTTCCATGCTTGGCTACCGGAACTCCTGCGCTGGCGGCGATCAAGGCAGCAAAGGAGGAGATATTGAAGGTACCCACACCATCTCCCCCCGTGCCGCAGGTATCCAGGACGGGAACCCCGATTTCCACTTTACGTCGTTTCCTCTGGAGCACGGCCGCACACCCCGCGATTTCTTCTCCCGTTACTCCTTTCGCGTTGAGGGCCACTAGGAAAGCGGCAATCTGGGCTTGGGTCAACGTGCCTTCGGTCAATTCCTCCATAAAGTTTTCCGCTTCGCTCTTTGATAGGTCCCGCCGGGCCATGATCCAATTGAGGGCTTGCTTGGGATTGAAAGCCTCCCGTCGATACCGGAGAAAGTTCTTCAAGACTAGTTTACCCGCTTCGCTACCGATAGATTCCGGATGGAACTGTACCCCTTCTATCGGATACTCTTTGTGACGGATCCCCATCACGTCCCCATCCGCGCTTCGGGCAGAGACTTCCAATACGGGCGGAAGGGTCTTTTCTTCCACAACCAGGGAATGGTACCGAACAAAGGGTGTAGGATTGGGTATGGAACGAAATAACCCCCGCCCGTCTGTCAGGATAGGTTCTACCTTGCCGTGCATGATTCGTTTGGCCTGCACGATCTTAGCCCCAAAGGCATACCCAATGGCCTGATGCCCAAGGCACACCCCCAGGATGGGGACCTTTCCTGCGAACCGCTCCACCACCTCCACCGTAATACCCGCCTCTTCGGGCCTTCCCGGTCCGGGCGAAAGAACGATCCCTTTCGGTTTAGCCTCTTCCAGTTCTTTCACCGTGGTTTCGTCGTTCCTCACCACCCGCACGGGTTCGTCCGTCAGTTCCCGTAGGTACTGGTACAGGTTGTATGTGAAGGAATCATAATTATCGATTAGAACGTACATCGCGTAACCTCCTATTCTCGA
>CAKZQO010000232.1 GCA_937140905.1 uncultured Spirochaeta sp. | reverse complement strand
GCAAGGAAGGTTAGAAAAGCAGGGAAAAACTATTGATAACAATCGCTAATAGCGGAATATGGTCTCGCTATTGGTAGGTTGTTATCCCGTATCCTACAGTTTCATCATACGTATCATAACCCATGGGAAAACTTCAGACCCTAGTAGGGAACAATATTAAGAAGGCTCGTCTACAATTACGTCTTTCCCAATCCCAACTTGCCGAGCTTTCTGGCCTTTCTTCCAGCTTTCTAGGCGAAATAGAAGCGGGGAAGAAGTTTCCTTCCCCGGAAAATCTAGAAAAAATTGCCACGGTTTTGGGGTTGAAACCTTATCAGCTCCTCTACGAGGAGGAAGAGTGGGAGGTGTTCGACAAATACAAGACCATCACTTCCCTCTATCAGGAGCTACGAGAAAAATTGAATACCGATCTTGAAGAAACCATACGGCGACATATCACTGGCAGTTGATAGGCTTACAGTATCCCTGTATCATATTCGAACATGGTGAACCTAGAACCTGTGATGGATAGGATCCGCAAAGCTGCTCTTCGTGCCGGGCGTAAGGCAGAAGAGATCCGGGTAATGGGAGTTACCAAGTTGCAACCTTGGGAGACGGTGCTAGAGGCTTACCAGGGCGGAATGCGGATCTTCGGCGAGAATCGGGTGCAGGAAGCAAAGGAAAAGTACAAAGAAATACTACCTGGCATGGAACTTCACCTGATTGGCCATCTTCAATCCAATAAAGCAAAGTATGTTCCCCATCTCTTTTCCTGGGTAGACTCCATCGATCGGTTCTCTATTGCAGAAGAGCTGGAAAAACGCCTTGCTAAAGAACCGGAGAACCCTTCGTTACAGGTCCTTTTGGAATTGAACACTTCGGGGGAAGGGTCCAAGAGTGGGTATCCGTCCTATGAACTTCTCCTTCGAGATATGGAAAAGATTCTTTCCTGTCCCCATTTGCAAGTGAGGGGCTTAATGACCGTGGGCCCTTTAACCACGGATCCCAAGGCGATCCGACGATCCTTCCGAGCGTTAAGCCAAGCCTTGGAAGACTTAAAGAGACGGTACCCCGAGGTTAACTGGGACACCCTTTCCATGGGGATGAGCGGAGATTTCGAAATAGCCATCGAAGAAGGCTCAACCTTAGTACGCCTTGGTACGATCATCTTTGGGGAACGGAGGAACGGATGAAGAGATTCCTCCCCGCATTCTGCCTATTGTTTTTCCTCGGGAATTGGGTATGGACAGAGGATCTTAAAACCAAGGATCCTGTTCCCTATGCTCCGGAAGAGTTTCCTTCCTGGGCTCGGGCTCTACGAAGAGGTGAAATCGTCGCGTTGGGACTGTTCCCTTTCGTGTTCCTCTTTTCCTCTTTGGCGTACGACACCTTTCGGTTCGCCGCTTCGGGTGGAAATCCCAACTACGCGCCAGGCCCATTTCAGAACCCCGGCGCCGCTCCCTTGTCTCAACAAGAGCGAATGGGAGTCCTGGTAGTGAGCGTCAGTGTTTCCGCTTTGTTAGCTTTTGTGGATTATATCATCGAAACTAAAAAACCTATCGATCGAAGATCCCATGGACACTCTACAGATACAAATTGAGGAATCCGCTCCCCCCATCCGTTTGGATGTATACCTGACAAAACAACTCAATCTCTCTAGCAGAAGTCAGTTGAAAGAACGAGTGGTGGAGATTCGATTGAACGGAAAGAAGGTGAAAGCTTCCCGCCGGGTAACCCCAGGGGGACGTTTGGAGGTTCTTTTGCGACCCTTGGAGGCTCCCCAGTTTTCTGCAGAGGAACTTCCCCTCCGAATCCTCTATGAGGATTCCCATGTAATCGTAGTGGACAAACCGGAAGGGATGGTGGTTCATCCCGGAGCAGGAGTTAAACAGGGTACCCTCGTGCAAGGACTTCTTTACTATGTGAAAACATTAAAGGAAACTTTTCCCGAAGAATCCGTGCGACCGGGAATCGTGCACCGGCTGGACAAGGATACCTCTGGTGTATTGATTGCCGCGAAAGATCCAATGACATTGGAGTACTTATCTTCCCAGTTCAGAAACAAAAGGGTGGAGAAAACCTATGTAGCCATCGTAAAAGGAAGCCCTTTGAAGGGAGAAGGTTCCATCGTGGGCAACCTTGTCCGAGACCCCAAGAATAGAAAGCGTTTCCGTATGGTAGAAGGGGAGGGGAAAAAGGGGAAACTCATGGAAACATGGTTTAGAGTCTTGAGTCGATTCGGACCTTATTCCTTCGTACTTCTGAAGCCAAAGACAGGAAGAACTCACCAGCTCAGGGTACAAATGCAGGCTATTGGATGTCCCATTCTAGGGGATCCATTGTATAGCCGAAAGGGGAACCTATCTAGCGAAGAAATTACCCCTAGACTTTACCTTCATGCGTATGCATTGAGGATCCTGCTTCCCGATGAAGCTACGCATAGAACCTTTTACTCTCCTATTCCCGAAGAGTTCAAGAAAACTCTCAGAAAATTAGCTGAGAATCGGGGGGAAAGAGACGGGGATCGTTCAGTTCGGCGTTCAAGGTAACTTCGATTCCCGCTTTCGAGGGGGGACCATATCCGGGGAAGAGGATCGTTTCAGGATCCCATTGGGACAAGTACTGCTTTAGACGTTGGATCAACAGAGTTCGACTGAACGTATTCAGTACAGTACCCACCTTTCCCGCCGTAAGGACATCTCCGGTGAAAGCAAGGTTCCCTATTTTGTAGAACACCGCATCCCGGGAATAGGCGGGCATACCAATTACTTCAATTCTGAATCCCCCTAATTCCAGGACATCGCCATCATGGATAGACACACAGGGACACTCTTCCAGGGAACGTTCGGCGGTGAATACCTGAACGGGAGGATACACTCGCAAAAGAGTGGGGATCCCCTCTGTGTGAGCAGGGGTGTTTCCCGTGACCAATACTCCTTTCAGCGTATACTGGTTTTTTTCGATGGTCTGGACCAGGTGGATATCTAACGATCCAGGATCGATCAGGATTCCTTCCTTTGTTTCTTCAGATACCACAAGGTATGTGTTGGATAAGTGGGGAAATACCAGATGGTAATACAACCTCATACGGGGCCCTCGGGTTCGAGAATTGCATCCTGGAGATTGCAGTATTTAAACGATGTTTCGTCCCGCTGAGAAAAAGAGAAATCGGTATTCAAGAGATTACAATCTACGAATTCCACATTGTTCAGCTTAGCTCCCACGAAACGACTGTTATAGAGATCGCTATCCTTGAAAGAGGTATGGGTACATTCAATCCAGTTGCAGTTAGCAAGGACAATGTTGGATTCGTGAAAGGTACATTCTTCTATTCTAGCGGTGGCAAACAGGGAATTGTAGATATTGAGATTCCATCCTTCAATACGGGTTAATTGAGCCTTGTCGAAGAAACAGATGCGAAAGGAGGTTTTTTGGAAGGTGCAGTCTCGAAAGGTGCAGTTAGAAAAATCGCATAGGTAAAAGGTCTTATTGGAAAAATCACACCTTTCGAAAGGAATATGAGCGAACACGAGTCCCGCAAAGGAGTCCTGTTCTGTAAAAAACCTTTTTATATGCTCGAGATACTGTTGCGGATTGGGTTGATGTTGAAAACAGTATTCTGAAGAGTATATTCGCGGATTCGTGCAACCTTCCTCAGCGCAAGGAACTACCTGAAACATACCCAAAAGCATAATGAATCTTTCCGATTCCCGCAAGAAAGGGAATTGAATGAAAGTGGAGTGTTAAAAGAGAAGGTACCCCCTGGACCTACGCAGATCCAACGGATCTGAGTAGAATAGGGAATGAATTAGA
>CAKZQO010000231.1 GCA_937140905.1 uncultured Spirochaeta sp. | reverse complement strand
TAGCGGTTACTGTATACCTCCCTCCTACTATATAGGAAGAGGGCTATTCATAAACACCAACCCGTTTTGTGTCCAAAAATTTGGGCTCAGCATACCTAGCACAATTTTTAATATAGAGAAATCATTGCGTATTAGGTACACTATTACCATGCCCGAAGAACCCAACCCCTTCTACGCCACTCTCTCCGCCTACTACGATGTCCTCTTTCCGGTCGAGGCCGCGATCCTTTCCTTTCTCGAAAACGCGTTCCAGAAATCCCGCCGGATCCTCGACGTGGCCTGCGGCACAGGCATCTATACCATTCCCCTGTGGGAGAAGGGAAAAGAGATTGTCGGCGTTGACCTGGATTCAGCCATGATCCAACAGGCCCGGCAGAAACTCGCGAACCGGATCGCTTCCCGTCCTTCAGCGCCTACCCTAGCTTCTCCCACGATGGGGCCGCCCGAGACAAGGCCATCCGATACGAATCCGCCCGAACTGTTTCTGACCGAAGACATGCGCGTTCTATCTTCTTTTCCCGATCAATCCTTCGACGGGATCTACTGTATCGGGAACTCTCTCCCCCACCTGAGTACCGAAGAAGATATTCGAACCGCTTTGAAACGCTTTTGGGAACTCTTTAAACCTGGCGGTACCCTATTGATCCAGATCGTGAACTTCGACCGGGTAACCTTTCGGGAAAGACCCTACCACGACCTGCCGCCCCTGGAAGGAAGGGGAGCGAAACTCGCCCGCCGCTACACTCCGGGTCCCGATGCTGATCACGTGTACTTCGAAACGGAACTGTCCGCTGAAGGAAAAACCCTCAGGAATCGCCTGCCCCTATACCGACTCACCAACGAACGTTTAACGCAGGCACTGGCAGACGCTGGCTTTGGGAGTCTATCCGCGAGGGGCTCCTACGAGGGCGCGGCCTACGATCCTTCGAGCTCCTTTCTTTTGATCGTAACGGCTTCCCGGCCAGACTGAGGGCCTTACAAAAGGGTAAACCGCGCGACTTCCCACTTTCCCACGCGCCGCCCCCATTTTTTCCACTTTCCCGCTTCTACTCTTCCTCCTCCGCCATTTCCCTGAGACGGGCGGGATCGAGAACTTGAATCGTCTTTCCATTGGCCGAAATCACCCCTTCCTTACAGAGCTCGGAAAACACCCGGGATAGGGCCGGTCGCGTGACTCCGAACATCTCCGCCAGCATTTCCCGCGAGTGGCGCAACTGCAGGGTGCGCCTTCCCTGATCCCGGAGCTGGATCAGCAAGTACTCGACGATCTTTTTTCGGATCGTGTTGAACTGAAGGAACCGGATCTTCTGCGCTAGAAAAGAAAGGCGTGCTCCCATGTCGCAGAGAAGTTTTTCCAAGAACTCGGCACTCAGCCCGCAAAGTCGAAGGATTTCCCTTCTCGGGATCCACAGGGTGGACACATCGGTCTGCGCTACCGCGGTAACGGGAAGAAGTTTATCCGGGGAAAACAGCACGGCGGTGGCAATCGCTTCGTAGGCCTTGAGGGTTTCCACCTTGAGGACTTTCCCGCTATAATCCTGGATCTCCGCACTTACCTCTCCCGAAAGGATACAGCAGAGATCCGAATACTCTTTCCCTTGAATGAGCAGGATACTTCCTTTTCGATACTCTCGCTGAAGAGGGTTGAACCCTTTCAGCCAGGTATCCAACGTGTAGGTAGGTACGGTTTTGAACAGCTCTACCTTTTTCAGAGCAATGAGGCTCATAGGGAAAACTATGCACCATTCTCCCTGGTCTTTCAACCAATGGAAGGATCCTCTCATTCTGTAGTGGTTACTCGTTGAGCGGGGCCAAAAAACCCTTGACAGATACCCAAACTCGTTCCATACTGAATCAAAATTGCATGCAACAAAATGCATGCGCGCGCGAGCGCAGATGAAATCCTACGCATGTCTGACAAACATGCCTACATGCTAAAGGAAGGGATGCGGAATGGCACTAATAGATCATCCAGTAGCCCTGGTAACCGGGGCGAGTCGGGGGTTGGGAAGAGGTGTCGCACTAGAATTGGCGCAAGCCGGATTTTCCGTAGGAATCAACTACGCGGGGAATCGAAAAGCCGCGGAAGAAACCCAGGCTACCTGCAGGGAGATTGCTCCCTCTAAAGAACAACGGTTCGAGATCTTCCAGGCCGACATCGGAAAGCGGGACGATCGTGAAAGGCTCGTGGCGCAAGCATGGGAAACCTTTGGCCAGATCGACGCCCTGGTAAACAATGCGGGTATGGCTCCCCGAGTGCGGGCAGATATCCTGGAAGCATCGGAAGAATCCTTCGAGGAACTGATTCGGGTTAACTTACAGGGACCCTACTTCCTTACCCAAAGGGTAGCTCTCCGCTGGGTAACCGAAAAACTCTCTCCCCGGGTGCCGGGAGGATTCAAGATCGTGTTCGTCACCTCTATCTCAGCAGACACGGCATCCATCCAGCGGGGGGAATACTGCATTTCCAAGGCGGGGCTTGCCATGGCCGTAAAACTCTGGGCCACCCGATTGGCCGAAGCGGGTATCCAGGTGTACGAACTCAGGCCAGGAATCATGGCCACCGACATGACCAGCGCTGTGAAGGCCAAGTACGACGCCCTCATCGAGCAGGGCCTTGTTCCCCAGAAGCGGTGGGGAACCCCCGAGGATGTGGGAAAGGCGGTCCGAAGCCTCCTGGAGGGAGACCTTCCTTTTTCCACGGGAAGCGTGATCCACGTGGACGGCGGGTTCCATGTGTCACGATTATAGGATCAACGGAAGTATTAAATGATCGATACCTCATTGCCAGTTTCATCGGAACACTTCGAACAGTGGATCCGGGAACGGGTTCAGAAAACCGCGGAACTCGCGGGAACCAAGGTCCGACTACTCGCCAGTCGATGGGACCCGAAGAAGGGGGCCCCCGTTTTCACCAAGGGAGGCAAGTACACTTCCCAGGGATGGACTGAGTGGACGCAAGGGTTCCAATTCGGATCGCCCCTATTAGTGTATGAAC
>CAKZQO010000230.1 GCA_937140905.1 uncultured Spirochaeta sp. | reverse complement strand
GTAGCCCTTCCACATCGCGGATACATCCATCGATCACGAATCCAGCTATCCCCTTCTTCTTCGCGTACCGCATCATGATCTCTCCACATAGAGAGTGGTTCATGTCGCCTTGCCCATCCACCACGATCACATCCCCTGCTTCCGCCAAGTCGATGGCCCGATGGAACATCAGATTGTCCCCTACAGGCGCCTTGACGGTAATTGCCACACCTAGAAGGCGCGGACGTCCATAAGGCTTTATGACCGCCGACATCGAAGCCAACCTCCCCATGTTGTCACTGATGTTCGCCACGGGAATACCCTCGAATGCCATAACAAGAGAAGGGGAAGGCCTCTTTATTTGTGTGAAGATTCGAAAACCCGGATTCGGCATACTTATTCTCCTTCTATCTATTTGTTGTTCTTTAGTTCCTGTTCATAGAGAGTAGCCAGTACGGAATAATCCAGGTCTTCCTGTCCCTCGTACCGTTGATATAGGGTATTTGCCAATTTCAATAGGGGCAATCGGAGACCTTTCGCTTCCCGGACAGCAATTCCTAGATCCTTCTTCATCAAACGGAACTTGAATCCTCCGTTATAGTCTTTCTTTGCGACCTTCATGAACTTGTTGGCAAATACATAAGAACCCCCGGAACTCTCCTTGATGATCTGATAGACTCGTTCGAGATCGAGTCCCAGCTTACGGGCAAGGATGTAAGCTTCCGCTACTCCGATCATGTTCACCGCAGCCAGCATCTGGTTCACGGCTTTAACCGCTTTGCCATCTCCAATCTTTTCCAAGGGAATCGTTTTCCCAAGGACCTTGAATACCGGCTCTAACCTGCTTAGCAATTCCTTGTCTCCCGCTGCGAATATCGTTAGTGTACCGTTCACGGCTCCTGCTACCCCTCCGCTTACAGGTGCGTCCACAAAGTTCTTCGTCTTTTTTCTGTACCCCTTCACGATCTTCAAGAGCGTCTTGGGCGCGCAGGATGTCATCTCGAGTACGACTCCATCCTTTGGCAGAGCCGCATAGAAAACGCGGTCTCCATACAACTCTTCCAACGCGCGATCGTCGGATACGATAGATAGCACCAGATCTACTCCGTCTACCACTTCAGGGAAACTGCCCAGTAGAAGGCCTCCCGTCTCTCGAAACTTTTTCCCCGCTTCCTGATTCC
>CAKZQO010000229.1 GCA_937140905.1 uncultured Spirochaeta sp. | reverse complement strand
TAGAGGGAAACAGCAAGAGTCCCAATCAAGGATAGAATGAGCAGGATCGCATTCGACCTCTTGTTCCCGTAACGCATATCACTTGATTTCCTCCTTTAGGGTTCGAGCCAACCGGAAACCAATGCTGTGACTGGTTTCCTCAGGAGGGAAGAATCCTCGAAGGGTAAAACGCAGGTCTTGCCTCAACGTGTTCCATGCCCCACCCCGCACAACCCGTTGGGATCCCGACTCAGGACCCAATGGATTTTCTTTCGGAGAATTTTTGTAATACAGGGGATCGAACCAGTCGCTACACCACTCCCACACATTTCCAAGAAGATCGAAATGCCCGAAAGGGCCAACCCCGCTGGCCGTCCTATATCGACCTCGAAGGGATCCATCGAAGTATCCTACCGGTGTGGTCGGTCCTCCATTTTCGGTGATGGTTCGGTATCCTTCGAAGGGATCCCCACTCCGGGAGAAATTCACCCTATTTGGACTTAAGGCCCCACCAGGATAGAGAAGCCCCTTTTCCCCTCGGGCCGCGAACTCCCATTCCGCTTCGGTAGGTACCCTATAACCTTCCGCGTCCAATCGGAGGATAATGGTGTTTCGGGGATCCGACGGATCGAAGGTTATACTAGGTTCCAACCCTTCCATGAGGGAAAGGTAGTAACAGAAGGCCAGTACCCCATACCAGCTCACCCCCACCACGGGGTGTTTCTCCCTTCCTGGGACAGGAACCAGTAGCCCATCCTTTTCTATAAACCCAAACTGGCTTCCGAAATTCAACCCTTCACTTCCCGCCAGTAGGATTCCACCCGGGCCTATTAAATTCTTCCTCTCCCAGCGAAGCAATCCCCCTCTCAAGAGTTGGTTCATCACATAGGCAAACTCTTCGTTGGTAATTTCATAGGTACCCAACGCGTACGGCCGAGTGAGAACAACTGGGTGTTCGGGTTTTTCCCGTTCTAGCCCCCCGTTGTACCCCATGGTAAAGGTAGCAGAGGTTCCCGGTTTCAATACGGGAAGCAGGGGCACCAAAAAGGACCTGTAGGATACCGTATAGGCGAGGATAGTATCGGTCAGGACGGTATTGTTCTGGAAAACTCCAAGTCTAAGATAGTATTCTTTCCCCTCCGATAAATCGGGTAACCGCACCTGATCCTTAGGAGACGTTTCGGCCCAGAAGATGCTCTCGGGTGTAAACCCCCGTTCCTTCGCTAGTTCTACTCGTACGGGGATCCCCGTGGGATCCGCCTGCCAGCGTACGACAGGATTGGGAACCGAGAACACGAATCCATCGAAAAGGCCAAGGGTTCTAAGGGTTGGGACTTTCTCCCGCTTTTCCTGCGGTGGTGTTGGCGTCTCCAGTTCTTTTTGGGGCACTGCCGCGATCGTCGTAGTTTGGGGAGATTCCATATTTTCTACTGGGAGTTCCTTCGATCGTTTTTCCTGTTCTATAGAGGGGCTCGAGGGAAGGGGCGGTGCAGTAGATTCTATCGTCATGGAGGAGGGGTCGGATCCCTTGGGGGAACTTGTGCATCCCAAGAAACCTCCTCCGAGTAGGGAGAGCACAATTCCTAGTAACAATAAGAAATGTTTTCTCGGGGAACTTTCTACCATAGAGTGACTCAAAGAGCGGAAAGTTGTTGGAGTCTCTGTTCCAGCTCGGGAAGATCGATATCGTCCCTCCGCATATAGATCGGCTTGCCGCGGTAAAAGAGGATCAAAGTGGGAACGGAGTACGCCAGGAACTCTCCCGCCGCAGTAGGATGCTTTTCCAGATCTACCACGTAGGAACGGATACGTCTGTATTTGCGGGCTACCCTGGCTACCTTTTTATATAGGACCCGGCACAGCTCCGACTCCTCCCGGTAGAAAAAGGCGAGAACCGGTTTGAAGCTATGGATCTCCTCTTCCAGATCGGTCAAGAACTCTACATACTGCATAGATACACTATACTAAAAAATGATCTTTCCTACTATGGGAATCTCTTGCGAAACACCTTGTGGTACCAGTAGCGGAGCCTTTCCCCTTGTCGATAGATCCCGTAAGGGATCCTGTGGATCGGATAGTCCCAGCTACCCCACCGATGGAGGATCCTTCCCCCGAATCCCGTCTTGAACCGATACAGACCCACCATGGGGTGAGTTGGATCTTCAGTGGGAGGAATTCCAAACAAGTCGTACGTGCTAGCTCCCAAACCCTTTGCCCATTTAATGGCTTCCCATTGGAGAAGATAGGAGGCCATCACGTTCCGATGTTGATTGGAAGAGGCCCCGTACAGGTAGATGGCCTCGTTTTTAAAGAGAGCTACGATAATTCCTCCCACCAGAGTTCCTTCATAGGAGGCAAGAAACAGGGATAGCATGGGGGACTCTCCCCCATACGAGTGGGTAAGATCGAAGAGAGCGCGGTAATAGGCATAAGGATGAATTCCAATTCGATCCCGAATGGCGGTTTCCCGATAGAGTACGTACCACTGTTCGAGATCCGCTACGGTCCCTGTGCGAACTTCCACCCCCTTTTTAAGGGCCAACCGGACATTGTACCGGGTCTTAGGTTTCATTCCGTTCAAGAGTTCCTCTTCAGTTTGGGTAAGATCGAGGAGTACCGTATCGGGGGGCTGGATATCCGTTAATGCCTTATAGAGGTGTATATCTTGTCGAACCGATGAGTTGAGATTCCTAACTTTCCCCAACGGGTTCTCCCAGGGAACATCGAACCTCACTAGATGACAAAGGGAAGGCAACTCCTTTCCCAAAACTTTGCCAATCCTTTCAAGGAGTAGGAAACCCTCCTCTACCCGGGATGTTTCGCTTCCGGATTCAAGAGGAAAGGCAGGACCGAAGGGCACATACGCCAAGGAAAATCCGGGAAAGAGGGCTCGGAGGTGTAGGAATAGATTAAACGTCCCCTCTCCATTTGAGTGGCGAACTCTGACCTGGAAGGCAAAAGGAGTCCACCCGAACTGTTCCTTGAACCGACACCAGAATCCGCTCTGTAACAGGTGAGCCGCATCGAGAGACTCTGGATCCCTTCGGTCGACTCGAACCTCCATTACCGAACATTCCCGTTCCGGACCTGGATCGTCTTCAGGATCTTCCCTCCCGCTTGCAGGGGTAGGTCTGCGATGTACACCGTGTGGTCCTGAACCCGTAACGGGAAGGAGAGGAACTGATCGATGGTGAGTTCCTTCAAGGGCCAGCGATCCTCGAGAGGAAGATCGTCTTGGGTGACTCCTACGGGTAATACCCGGGTACCGGGAGATGCTTCTTGCGCGAAGAGGACCTCTACCACTCCGTTTTCTTCGGCAGCGAGGAGCATCCCGTTACTCAGCACCCCCCGGAGCTTGGCTGGCTTCAGGTTCTTCACCAGGATGATATGCTTTCCTAGGAGTTCTTCTTCTTTATAGTAGGGAACTAGCCCGGACACGATTTGGAGTTCTTCTGCCCCCGTCGATACTGTTTCGATGTAGAGTTTTTCTGCTTGGGGATGTCGCTCGATCTTAACAATCTTTGCCACTATCAGAGTAACGGAAGAGAGGAACTGTTTTACCTGCTGGTCCTTTTCTTTACCGGGAGCCCCTTCGATCCCTTTCTTCTCTTGCTCCGCCTCTCGTTCCTGCCGTTCCTTCTGGCTCCCCGCGAACCGGGCCCGGAGCTCTTCGACCTGCGGATCCTCTAATCGGGAAAATAGGATCTCGGCTTCTCGAACCCGTTCAAGGCCCGAAAGGACTCCCAATCGATCCAGCCCTTTTACCTCTGTGCCTAAAAACGAAGCGATTCGGTTAGCCGTTTCCGGCAGAAAGGGATACACTAGGATGGACAGGTCTCGGATTAGGTACACGAGGTTTCGGATCAATTCCCCCGTACCTTTGGGATCTTGGGTTCTCGTTTTCCAAGGCTCCCCATCCTGAAACGCTTTGTTCCCATACGAAGCGAGGGCAAAGATGGAGCGGAACGCGTCCCGCAACTCAACCCGTTCAAACCGTCTTACGATCTCCTCCTCCTGCCGCTTCACTTCTTGCCAGAAGCCCTGGAATGGTTCGCGTTCTTCGTTGGAGGAATTGGTCGGTATCTTCCCCTCGTAGTACCGATTAACAAAGGTAAGGGTTCGGTTCACCAGGTTTCCCAGATTGCCGATCAGTTCGGAATTGACCTTTTCCTGAAAATCTTTCCAGGTGAACATGTAATCCGAGGTTTCAGGCCGGTTGTAGAACATGTAGAACCGCCATACATCCGCAGGGATACCCGTATCCTTCGCGTCGGACCCGAACACTCCAATGCCCTTACTTTTGGAAAACTTCCCGCTCTCGTAATTCAGGTACTCGGTGGAAGATATGTGGTGAAGTAGGGTCCAGCGTTCCCCCGACCCAATGAGGGAGGAGGGAAAGATGACCGTGTGGAAGGGGATGTTGTCCTTACCAATGAACTGGAATAGCTCTGTATCTTCCGGGCTTTTCCACCATCGTTCCCAATCCTTCGTGAAGGAGGCGGTGATGGAAATATACCCGATCGGAGCATCGAACCAAACGTAGAACACCTTGTTCTCGTACCCTTTCTTGGGAACGGGGATCCCCCATTTGAGATCCCGGGTAATGGCCCGTTCCTTCAATCCGTCCCGTATCCAGGCTTCCGTCATCTTTACCGCGTTCCGAGCCCAAAATCCCTTTACCGAAGCCTCCTGGATCCATTGTTCCAGTTTCGGTCGGATGGCGGGAAGATCGATGTACAGGTGCTTGGTCTCCTTCAAATGGGGAGGAGCCCCACACACACCGCACTTGGGCTCTACCAGTTCGGTCGGTTCAAGAAGTTTCCCGCAGGATTCACACTGATCTCCCCGTGCCTCGAGATATCCGCAATGTGGGCATGTGCCCCGAACGAATCGATCTGCCAGGAATCGGCTACAGGAGGAGCAGAACAACTGCTGGATAGTATGCTCGGTGATATATCCATTGCGGTCCAGACCTAGGAAAATCCTCTGGGTAATCTGGGTATGTTCGGGTGTCGAGGTACGACCGAACTTGTCGAAAGATATGTTGAACCATCGGTAGATGGCGTCGTGGATTGCGTAGTAACGGTCACAGAGCTCCTTGGGAGATACCCCCTCTTCCAAAGCTCGGGTTTCCGTGGCCGTTCCATACTCGTCGGTACCACATACATAGAGGGTTTCGTACCCAGCCAACCGGCAGTACCGGGCAAACACATCGGCGGAAAGCACCTGAATCAGGTTCCCCAGGTGGGGAATATTGTTCACGTAAGGTAGGGCAGAGGTGATGAGTCGCTTTTTCTTCATAGCGAGGCTACTATACCTTGACTTTATGGTAGGTTACAAGTAGCTTCAGATATTGTAGGAGGAAGTATGCCGGAAAGAAACGTTACTCCCCCAAAAATGCCCTTTAGTATCACTCCCCGATCGATCCTCATCGTGGTGATCGTAGTGGTGGTAGTGATCGTGATTATGGGTAGTTTTTTCGTGGTAGACCAAACCGAAGAAGCAGTGGTTCTCCGTTTCGGAAAATACAACCGGATCGTGGAAGCGGGACTACACTTCAAGTTACCCTTCAACATAGAAAAGAACTACAACGTACCTACTCAGGTCATCCAGAACATGACTTTCGGATTCCGCACGGAAAAGCCTGGAGTTACCACCGTGTATTCCAGTAAGGAATTTCCCCAGGAGTCCATCATGCTGACCGGTGACCTGAATATCGTGGATGTGGAATGGATCATCCAGTACCGCATTTCCGATGCCAAAGCCTGGCTATTCAACATCGAAAACCATTCCAAGACGATTCGGGACATCTCCCAATCGGTGATCAACCAACTGGTGGGTGATCGGGGAATCCTCGATGTATTAGGACCGGAACGGAACGCCATCGAGGTGCAGGGGCAGGAATTAATGAACGAGATCTTCAACAGTTACAACTTTGGGATCCGGGTTACTACCGTGAAACTTCAGAACGTGGTACCTCCTAAGGGACCTGTCCAGGATGCCTTTGAGGATGTGAACAAATCGATCCAGGATATGAACCGTCTGATCAACGAAGGAAAGGAAGCGTACAACAAGGAAATCCCCAAGGCCCGGGGAGAGGCGGAACAGATGATCCAGATCGCTAAAGGGTATGCGACCGAGCGGGTGAATAAAGCTAGAGGAGATGTGGCGCGATTCGATTCCGTACTGGCTGAGTATCGCAGAGCCCCCCATACTACCCGCACCCGCCTCTACTACGAGATGATAGAGGACATCTTCAAGA
>CAKZQO010000228.1 GCA_937140905.1 uncultured Spirochaeta sp. | reverse complement strand
CTAATCCTGGCGTAAAACAAGTCTACAGGTTCCATGACAAGGAGGGTCATCCCTTGGCGGATCTGATCACCTTTGCCGACTCCCCTCCTCCCACCGAAGGGCCCATTGTTTTCCATCATCCCTACATGGATTACAGACGATTCACCCTTTGTCCGGAAGGTCCAGTAGTTCCCTTACTGGAGAAACGGATGGAGGAAGGTCGACTCACAGTTCCCCACCCAACCCTCTCATCTATCCGAGATAGGGCGCTGGAACAACTGGAAAAGCTGGATCCCACCTTTACCCGTATTTTGAATCCCCATGTGTATAAAGTATCTATTTCAGAGGAAGTAATGCAGGTAAAAGTCTCCATGATCAACCAGATGCTTCTTAAAACTTGACAGTCTCTTATTGGAAGAGGGACAAGCCAAAATTCAGAAGAATCGACTTTATCTTCCTTTCCAGCACAGGGAAGGAAAAATAATTGGCCGCAAGTTCGAAGTTTCTCTCCACCGCTCTCTCCCGAGTTTCTGGATTTAAAATATAGGACCAGACTTTTTGCACTGTTTCCTCTGTAATATAGGTGTCCATGATGGCAACGTCGAATCCCACGGGTTCGATATCGGTTTGGAATATGGAATACCGGTTTACCAATAGGGGTTTCTTGAAGTAGATGGTCTCGAGGAAGGCATTCCCAAACCCTTCGTAGGTGGATGGATACGTGACGAAGTCTGCATGGGGGTACACATCGAAGAGGGAATAGATCTTCTTCCCTTCGGGTGTATGCCCCCGCTCCTCTCCAATTCGTTCGGGTTGCAGCACCAAATCGACTCCGAGGAGCCTAGCGTAATCTACGATGCGCTCGTAGTAGGTAGACCCTTCATCTCGAGCCTGATGAGAGATCACCAGCTTTACCCCTTCTATACCCAGAGGAAGAGTCTTTCCCATTCGGTGGGCCAGTTCGATGGCGGATTCGATTCCCTTTCTCGCTATGATTCGGGTAGGTTGCAGGATAAAAACATCTCTCTCCCCAACCCCTAGCTCTTCCCGAAGATCGGTAGTGTAAGAGTCAATTCCTGGAGGCGGTGTGGAGTAATCGAACACGTTGGGGACAATAATAGATGATAAGCCTCTCCGAAAACTCAAGTTCCTTCTCGCTTCGGTATTGATCGTTACATGCATGATGGGAGGTAGATCCGGCGGAAAGGCCATCGATAGGTAATCGTTCACTGCGCTTACGGAGAATCGCTGACGTTCCCATACGAAATCATGATGATGAGCAATTGTAGGCATTCCTGTTTCGGCAATGACCTCGGTAAGAGCAAGGCCCAAAGGAATATTCATGGGAATGGTAAGAGCATTCTCGACCACCAATAAATCGATCTCCCACTTTTGGATGAACTCATAGAGGGCTTCCTTCAAGAGTTTACGTTTAGCTTGGATCTTTCCTGTCAGAGCTTCTCCCCTCGCGGTTTTCCCGAAACACTCCTCCTGTATTTCTAGGATTTCTGGATGATTGAAAAACGCTTCCGGAATCACCATGGATCGTTCCGGATACCAGTCAGAGAGGCCAGAAAAAAAGTATGTCTCGAATCCAAGTTTCTCGAATACCTTTACCCATTTCTTCGTCTCCAGCGATACTCCATCGATGCCCTGAAATCGTGTAGAGACAAATCCAACCTGTTCGATCTTGCTGATCGTCTTGATCACATACATGGATCACCTCGTTCAAAGCTTTTTATGAGAAAATCGGGCTGTACCCCTTTGAATTGGGGGTCTTCATCATACAATCTTAAGGATCTGCGATCCCCGCAGAACAGGGCTGTCCGAAATCCCACCTGTTTGGGAGCCCACACGTCATTCTGAAGATCGTTTCCAATATAGAGAGTTTGTTCTGGCGAGTACCCCAGGAAAGATAGGGAATTTGCGGCTACTTGAAACAATCTTGGAGAAGGCTTAGCTTCTCCGAGTTCATAAGAAAAAACCGTCAATTCAGGTAGAAATCCTAAATCCTTTAGGGACTCCCCAAAAAGTGCTTCCACATAGAAAGGGGTAAAGGCTTGAGCATTGGAGATTAGACCTAACAGAATGCCTTTCTTCTTTAAGAAATCGATGTATTCCCTTGCCCCTGGCATGGGATACACAGGGTTCACGGTTAATTCGAATCGCAGGCTAAACTCGAAAGCCTCTTCTTTGGATAACCGAAGGATTGAGCTCCATACCTCCTCCACACGTATCTCGGGAACCTCATAGGTCGCTTGTAGATCCTTATGGCGTCTTTCCACTTCGTTCCGAAACCATGTTCGTAAGGTTGTAAGGGTAGCCTCCTTGGGCAGGATAGAGAGGAAAGGTTTAAGAGGCTCGAGAGTCTCTGAACTCGGCAAAGATCCCGAGCCTTGGGAGATTTGATCCTCGATAGAGAGGGATTGGAATCTTCCTATGTCACCGGAGGCAGATTGAAGCAGAGTCCCATAGAGATCGAACAGGACTACTGGAAAAGCCATAGTATCCTGTTTTAAATATGGCACACCTCGAAACCTTTGATCTAACCTTTGATGATTTACATGCAAGGGAGTAAGCGGTTTAGAAAACGTACGAATCAGTTGTACTAGAGGTAGGCGCATTGTGTCCCCTACATTCCTCCTAAATAGAACATAGAAGGATCCAAAAAAGATCTTAACAGATGATCCTTATCGATGGAATGCTGCACGGGGATGGTGAGAACTTTCTGATATACAGAAAGCAGTCTTTCCCGGTAACGCTCCCGAGAATATGAGGAAAGTATTCTTCCCTTATTCCTATCGATTACCTTCTGCGTTTCAACCGAACTTGTCTTTTGGATAAGGGTTCCCAACCAGGGGTTCAGCTCCATCAAACGCTTTCGGATTCTATAGCTCCCTTTACACTGTTGAATGAACCTCTTTGCGATCCCGGGATGAAGGTAGGGAAAATCTATCCGTCCTCCCTCTGTTATCCGGTTCCATACTGTTTCGAGAGTACACGGATCCAAGGGAATACCGTACTGAGCATACGTCTCTCGTACCATTCCCTCCCAGCGGGCCTTGGCCTGATCGAGAGGGATACAATCGGTAGGAATATGAAGGTTTGCGTACAGATCTGGAAACTCTATCCCCTGCCGTTCGAAGTTTTCTACCACATGGGCGATCCGGCGTCCTATCAACCCTTTACCAGCTGTCCAAGGCTCAAGGAAGGTGAAACCGAACCCTTCCCGAATACTAGTGGTGATCATACATAAGGTTTCCTGGATCCAATCAGAAAGAGGTCTTGCTAAGCCAAGCTCAAACATTACAGGAAGTTCCTCGGAGAGGGCAAAGCCTTTCCACCCTTCATACGAAGGGTAATCGGAAGGACTTGTAGGGGGAAGAGTGATCCCCAAACGAATCCCACGTGGGAAAAAACAGGAAAGAAGGATCGATTCGCCTATGTTCTTTCGGCGGATGGCCCGAACAGGATAGAGAACGAAACGGGGCTTAAAATGCCCTTTTACCTTGGCTTGTTGGGTCTGAGCGAGGGGGATAAGGGGTGTAACGCTATTAGGTAGAAGGTGAAGGCCCTCTGGTTTCAGCCCTGCTTCCAGGAATAGATGGTAATCACGAGAATTAATCACTCCATAATGACAGTCCCTTGGATACTCTTCCTCTACGTAGTAGGATCCTGGGCGTAGATCCTCTGCAGTATCGTGGATTTGAAGCAACAACGGTATTCCCTTGTTCTGCAAGATGTTCAAAATACTCAGGAAATGGCGGTTCTTTTTCAGGAGTGGATTGTGCACGTGAATAAGGTCACACCCTATTGGCCACTGGGATTCGATAGCCTTTAAGATCTGGGAAGCGGTACATTCTGGCGGTTCTTCGGGCCGTATCCCATCATATCCGATACCAGCTACGATGAGTACTTTGCGATTCCCGAATCCTACCTCCCGAAGTGCACCATCCCCAGGAATCCCATTCCCTGCGATAAAGATACACTCCGCATCATCTTGAAGGGCCTCCATCTGCTGCTGGATTACCCTAGACACTCCTCCTGGTTTGGCATGGTAATGGAGAAAAACAACCCGCAGCATCTAGCTAGTATATCGGCGGGATGGATCTTTTCAAGATAAAAGGTAGAGTGGCAATGGGCAAGCCCAGGAAAAGCTTATAAATAGAACTGGGCTCCTTGGGGGAGCCCAGCTCCGGGTTACCTCTCCTGCGTTTCGTTATTTTGTTTTTACTTCGATCTTTTTCGGTTTGCTGGCTTCTTTCAGATGGAGGGTCAGATGCAATACCCCATTTTTCATTACCGCTTCAACCTTGTCCCGGTCAATGGTATCATCCAAGGTATACCGCCGTGCGAAGTCGGCATTCCGACGTTCCCGAATGATGAACCTACCTTTGCTGTCAGTAGGTTCCCTCTTTCCCTCGATGATCAGCTCGTCCTGTTCGATTTTCACATCGAGATTCTCCTTGGAAACACCGGGCATCTCCAACCGGAGAATGACCTTTCCACCCGCTTCACAAATATCGGCTACAGGGCTTATCACCCTTCGATTTTTTCCTTCCAATTCTTTTGCCATACCTCACCTCCTGTATCGTTGGATACGCTTAAGAAACCTTCACAGCAATCTGTTTGGGTTTCACCTCTTCTTTCTTGGGAAGCGTCACTTTCAGAACACCATCCTTCATCACAGCTTCAATCTTTTCCTGGTCGACCGAATTGGGCAAAGACAAGGTCCTCTGGAAGGATCCAAACCAAGATTCCTGCCGGTACACCTTGGCATCCTTCACTTCCCGGGTATCCTTCTTTTCTCCCTTGATGGTGAGAACATTGTTAGCGATGCTTACCTCTAGATCCTTCAAATCTACCCCAGGAAGATCACAGGTCACAACGAAGGAGTCGTCATTTTCCACCAGATCGATAGCAGGAGATTTTACCCTATCGAACAGCCCAGTGATCATCGGTTCCATGCCAAATAACCGATCGAACTCTTCTCGAATCCGATCGAACTCGGCAATGGGATCAAACAGTTCATTGGGTTTCCATTTGATCAGATCCATAGCACACCTCCTCTTCTCTTAGGGTATACCCTCCAACGGAGGGCAAAAACAGTAGTGCAATAAATGTGCCAATCTATGCATCAAATCTACCGCAAATAGACAGCATATCAACTATTATTTCTTTCCAAAATAATGAATTATCTAACCCCTACATTTCTCTATTCCCTCCCTCTACCGATTACATTTACACAAACTCTCTATTGTTTCATTTTGCTACACAGTGTCATTTAGTTTTGTTCAGTAGATCAATTTGACACACTTAGACACGTAACGTTTTCTATGGTTGATCATCTGTGACTAAACGCGTACCATCCCAGCCATGATCTATGTTTCCGGCCATAAGAATCCTGATACAGATTCGGTATGCGCAGCGTACTGTTATGCCCATTTCAAGAAAGCTTTTGATCCGTCGGGCACCTACCTTCCCATTCGGTGCGGTGCCCTCAACCCCCAAACAAAATACCTCTTCCGTCTCCTAAACTTAGATCCACCTCTTCTCATGCCAGACATTTTCCCGAAAGTTAAAGAGGTAACCCGCAGAGATCCTATAAAGATAGAGGAGGACGAGCCTGTTCGTTTTGCCATCGATCTGTTGGATACCCACAATATAAGCGTCCTTCCTGTCTTTTCTTCATCGGGTACTTTTCAAGGAATCGTCTCTATCCATGAGATTAGCCAATTCCTTCTTTCGGAAAGTTCGAACATTCGGCCTTCTTATACCTTCCGCCCCGATAACTTTCTTAAAGTATTTCCTGGACGGTGCATAAAACGGGGTACCGTTAGCGAATTCAAGGCTCCCCTCATGATCGGCGCTATGCCTTACGAAACTAGCATCCGAAGACTCGAAGCCCTTCTCCCCCAAAAACCTCTATTGGTGGTGGGGTTAAGGGAAGATCTGCTCCAGTATGCCTTACTGAAGGATCTCCCCGCGATCGTTCTCACAGGTGTGGAAAACCCTGAACACCTTCCTCTAGATCTATCCACATACCGTGGATGGATTTTCATTTCGGACACAGACACGGCAGAAACCGTTCGCCTACTCCGCCTCAGTATTCCAGTGCGATGCATCATGAATCCCAACCCTATCCACATAGACGGGGAAGAACGATTCGAAACTGCCCGGGATATTCTAGTGAACTCTCAGTATCGAGGGCTTCCCGTTTTTCTCAATGGATCGTTCTTTGGAATCGTGACACGCAGATGTTTCATTCATCGTCCCATCCAACGATTGATCTTAGTGGATCACAACGAATTAAGCCAAAGCATTCCTGGCGCGGAGAATGCAGAGATCCTGGAAATCATCGATCATCATCGGATTGCTCCGGAAAAAACGCATAGGCCTATTTACATGTATGTCAAACCGGTGGGCAGTACCTGCACTCTCATCTATGAACAATTCCAGTTCTTTCATGTTCCCATTTCAAGAGAGATAGCCATTCTCCTGTTGGGAGGGATTCTTTCCGATACGGCTCATTTCCGCTCCCCTACAACGACAAAACTCGATCAGGAGATCGCTTCTTCTTTGGCCCTAATCGGAGGAGTAGATTTAGACTCCTTCGGAAGAGAACTCCTCTCAGAGGCTCACGATTTGCTGACAGCCGACTTGAACCAAATCGTTCAGTCGGATTTCAAGACCTATGTAGAGTATGGAATCAAGTTCGGCATTGGACAAGTGGAGGTTGTCTCCTTCGATAGTGTAAAAGAGGTAAAGGATAGACTCCTTGACATCTTGGAAGATATTAGACGTAGCCAGCAGTTGGATTGGGTCCTTCTGATGATCACCAATGTTCCCAAAGAATCGAGTCTTCTCCTTTCCACGAACCATCCCAAACTGGAACGGCTTCTCATCTTTTCGAAGATCGAAGAGCATGTATACGCTCTACCGGGAGTTCTTTCTCGTAAAAAACAACTCCTTCCGGAGATCTTGCAGGTGTTGGAATCCCAGTCTCACACCAGTGCTTGAGAAACTGAGGTATCCTATGATACTGTCTCTCTGGAGGTAAGAAATGAAACGACTCATTATTGGTCTTCTCTTGCTCCTCCCGCTAACCGTTGGAGCCCAATCCTTACAGGCAGGTATTGGAGCGGATTTCTTTACCTACGATCGAACCTTTCTTGATCTTCACGCTACCTTTCTAAAGCAAGTGAAACCCGATGTGGAACTTTCCCTTGGGGGAAGTTTCGCCCTGGCAACGAAAAACGAGAATGGAACAGTAGAGGCTGATTTTTTCATCCCCATCGATGGGGGCGTGAACTTTCTCTTTCCGGTAAACAGAGAGTTTTCCTATCTGGTAGGGTTTGGACTTACGGCACAGTTCCTACTCGAGACCGAGCGTCGATTCTACATGGGGCCTTTCATGAAGGTGGGCGCTCGCTACCGAATCCATCCCTATATGACCTGGTATCTAGAGGTTTTGCAGGATCTAGTCATCGGAAAGCCCGATTGGATCAACATCTCTAGTCGGTTAAGTACAGGAATTCTATTTCATTTCTAGATTCTCATGGGACGAATAATAGATACCTCCAGAGAGGACTCTGCTTTTATAAAAAATATTCGCGTCCTTCATGCGGTAGACGCTCTCATTCTATGCTTTCTTCTCCTGGTAGCTATCCTTGTCCTGATCTTCGCCAAGGGAACTCCCTTGCGATGGATTCTTCCTGGGTTAAACCTCATTGGTGGTATCGCCATCTACCTCCTGGCAACGTATGTTGAAAAGAGTCCATCTTTATTCTGGAGGCAAATTCACGCTTGGTATGGGTTCCCTCTATTAGTGCTAATCTATAAAGAGATGTACTGGGCGGTTCATGCGCTCCGAGACAAGTTGTACGATTCCTACCTCATCCAAATCGATCGTTTCCTGTTCGGTACGGATCCAACGGTCGAATTGGCAAAGTATGCTCATCCTATTCTGACAGAAATCCTGCAGACCGTATATATCCTATTCTACTTTTTCCCCCTCACCATAGGAATCGCCCTCATGCGAAAGAATCGTTACCGAGAATTCCAGTATGCTTCCTTCTTGATTCTCTATGGATTCTTTGTATCCTACGTTGGTTACATCCTATTCCCGGCAGTAGGGCCCCGTTTCACCCTGCACGACTTCTATGCCACTGACCGGGAATTACCGGGTGTTTGGATCACCCCCTACCTACGGGAGTTCGTCAATAGAGGGGAAGGTATCACCTCAACCCTTCCTAACGCGGTAGACCTTGTCCAACGAGACGTGTTTCCTTCGGGACACACCCTCATCACCCTTATCACCATGTATCTTTCCTTCCTCTTTAGGAGTAAGACCCGTTTTATCCTTGCTCCCCTAGGAATAGTTCTAATCTTCTCTACCGTGTACTTGAGGTACCATTACGTTGCCGATCTTATAGGAGCCGGTCTTCTTTTCCCCATTGTTCTATGGACTGGGAAATATTTATTCGAGACCTGGGAAATATTTACTCGCCCCACCCAAGCAATCTCGAAGAAAAGTTTACAGAAATAACTGTTATCTCTATTAAGTCTATAAAAATGGCATCCTCCATAAAACTTTTATTCATAATCAATGAGCCAGTTGGCATAATTTTTGCTTTTATTACTTTCAGGAGGATAACGATATGTTTCATGCAGGCTGGTATGGTTGGCCGGGATATGGCGGATCATGGATCTTTCCTTATGGAGGACTTATTATGGGTATTCTTCTTCTATTGATTCTAGGTGTTGTGCTTTACGCAGTCCTTAGGAACCGAAACCCCCTAAGAGAGACCCCCTCTTCATTGGAAATTCTAAAAAGGCGTTTGGCAAAAGGAGAAATTTCAAAGGAAGAGTATCGAGAACTCGTGGAGGAACTAAAGGACTGAAAGAAGGAGGCAGGTTTCTCCTGTTTATAGGAGTAGCCTGCCTACCGTTTTTTTTCGTTCCTCTTATTTCTCTGGCATCACCAGGTTCGGAATGTAGAGGGAAAAATCTGGAACAAAGGTTATGATAAGAAGAACCACGATCATGGTCGCGTAGAAGGGAAGCATGGCTTTGGTGGCTTCTTCGATCGAGATCTTACCCACCGCGCACCCCACGAAAAGAGCCGAACCCACCGGCGGAGTACAGAGCCCAATCCCTAGGTTCAACATCAACATGATTCCAAACTGGATGGGACTCATTCCCAACGCTTTTACCACCACTGGATAAAGGATAGGGGTGGTAATGAGGATCAAAGGGGCCATGTCCATGATGCAGCCCAATCCAAGGAGAAGTAGGTTAATCAAAAGAAGAAGGACGATTCGATTGTGAGTTATCCCTAACAAAGCTTCGGTGGCCATGGCAGGGATCTTAAGGAATGCCAAAAGCCATCCGAACGCACTTGCCGCGGCGATAAGGCTCATGACCATGGCAAGGGTTTTGAGGCAGTTTAGCAGGATTTGCCCCATCCTCCGGAGGGGTATTTCCCGGTATACGAAGAAGGTAATGATGAAAGCATAGATACAGGCAATGGCTGCCGACTCTGTCGCAGTAAATACACCACTTATTACGCCGCCCATGATAATGACCGCTGTCATCATTCCATAAATAGCATCCTTTGTGATGATCAACGCCTCTTTCAACGTGTATCGCCTTTCCTTTGGATAGTTCCGTTTTACCGCAATGATGTAACTGATAACCATCAACGCGAGACCTAGCATCACGCCTGGAATGAATCCTCCCAGGAACAAGCGCCCCACCGACACGCCCCCCGCCGCAAGGGAGTAGATTACCATGTTATGACTGGGGGGAATGATGATTCCCTGACAGGCCGAAGTGACGGTCACTGCCACCGAATAATCCGCATCATACCCCTTGTCCTTCATCATGGGGATAAGGATCGTTCCGATGGAAGAAACATCCGCCACTGCTGAACCCGATATTCCTCCGAAGAACATACTGGCCAACACATTCACCAGGGCTAGCCCCCCACGCACCCGTCCGATCAACAGGTTGGAAAACTCGATGAGCCTCCGAGAGATTCCCCCGGCTCCCATCAATTCACCGGCTAGGATAAAGAAGGGAATCGCTAAGAGGGAAAACACATTCACCCCTTGCACCATCCGTTGCACGATAGCCATTAGCGGAATCTTCAAGTACATCGCCGTTAGCACCGAGGAGGCCACGAGCGAAAAGGTTATAGAAATTCGTAACACCAGAAAGAGGGCAAAGCTACCTAGAAGAAGGATGGTGGCAACAGTTGGATTAGGCATGGGGCTCCTCCCTTCCCTTGATCAGTTCCCGAATGGAATCGTAGAGGATAGGAATCGAAGCGATCGGCATCACAATATACATGATCCCTGCGGGTAGCCCGGTACCCGGAAGGATGGACTGCATGGTAAATTTCGTTAGGATGCTTCCATAAACCAAGAATACAACACCACAACCGAGCATCAGGAGGTTCTCTAGTTTCAAGAGCAGTTTATCTATCCACGGTGGAAGATTCGAGGGTAGCAAATTCATGTGGATGTGGAGATGGTTCTTTACTCCCATTGCCATAGAAATAAAGGTAAACCATACCACCATTACGAGGGCTATCTCTTCCGACCAACGCAGACCGGAGTTCAAGACGTACCGCATGAATACATTCACACTGATAACTAGCGCCATGGCTACTAGGAGTACTTTTGCCAAGGATACAATGAACCGATGGAACAGTTCGAATATTTTTGAGATTGGGTTCATAGTGCCTCCCCCAAGTGAAGACAAGGAGCGCCGGGAAAGCCCGGCGCTTTTTACCGATGTAATCCTATCACTGTTTACGTAACAGGGGAAGTTCTCTCCTACTTTACCTCACGGATCCGGCGAACTACTTCCTGTAGCTCGGGAGATAGTTTGTCATATAGAGGTTTCATTGCAGCTTGGAACTCGGCATTGCTAGGTAGGACAGTGATGATACATCCCGCTTTTCTGGCCTTTTCCTCGGCTATCTTCTCCTCTTTCTTCCATTCGGCAATCTGGTAAGGCATAGAATCCTTCGCTGCCTTCTTTATGATGGCCTGATCTTCTTTGGAGAGTTTGTCCATTACGATCTTGCTTCCAATGGTGATCTCGGGAACCCGGGTATGTTCATCAAGGGTGTAGTATTTTGCTACTTCATAATGGCTGGTAGAAATGTAGCTCGGCCAGTTGTTCTCTGCGCCATCCACTACTCCGGTTTGGAGGGCTGAATACACTTCACCAAAAGGCATTGGCGTAGGAATCGCTCCCAAAGCGGCTACCATGTTCATCATGAGTTCGCTCTGTTGTACGCGAATTTTCAGTCCCTTTAGGTCAGCGGGGGATTTTATTTCCCGCTTCGAGTTGTAAAAGTTCCGGGCTCCAGAATCGTACCAACACAGACCTACAAAGTTTGCCTTTTCGATACTCTGGAGGAACTCCTCTCCAATGGGTCCATTGAGGACTTTCCACATATGTTCCGCGTCCCT
>CAKZQO010000227.1 GCA_937140905.1 uncultured Spirochaeta sp. | reverse complement strand
GGATATCCACAAATCCACAGGATTCACAAAGAAAGAGAAAAAGAAGCAAAAAGAGAAAGAAAACACTACTAGTATGTCTGTACGCTAGGGTTAGAATTTATGATGAGGCATTCCAAAACTCAGGGTTAGATTTTTGGATGAGGCAACATGGAACCTAGAGTCCTTGACAAAAGGGCGAAATTTGTGCAACTTTTTACAGCACAGACGAGGTGGATGTAGCTCAATGGTGGAGTCCCAGACTGTGGATCTGGTTGTTGCGGGTTCAAGTCCCGTCATCCACCCTCACCACCGAGTATCGTGGTGCTCCGCTTGCGGATTCATCCGGCAAGGGAGAAGGGTAAGCGCCCGTAGCTCAGCTGGATAGAGTGCCGGACTTCGAATCCGTCGGTCGCAGGTTCGAATCCTGCCGGGCGTATAACTGGGGCCGTTAGCTCAGCTGGTAGAGCAGCAGACTCTTAATCTGCGGGTCGAAGGTTCGATCCCTTCACGGCTCAGAGGAAACGGGGGAATTGACAGATCCTTCGGTTCCTAGATATCATCTGCGAGAGTGGTGAAACTGGCAGACACGCCAGACTTAGGATCTGGTGCCTTATGGCGTAAGGGTTCAAGTCCCTTCTCTCGCAATGGTTAGGCACTGTATGCCGCATTGCGAATTTAAACGCCATTGGGAAGGGTGCAGCACGCGCGGGAATAGCTCAGTTGGTAGAGCTCCACCTTGCCAAGGTGGATGTCGCGGGTTCAAGTCCCGTTTCCCGCTAATACATCGCAGGCGGTCCGGCAACCCGGGTCGCCTTTTTTTTTAGAATCCATGGAGGAGGGCTAGAGGTGGTCCACGAAAAAGAAATTCAACATGTACCCGAGACGTCCCAGGTAAAGCTTCGAATAACAGTCAAGAAAGAGGACGTAAAAGCAGAGTACGACAAGTTACTAAAGAACTATGCAAAAACCGCGCGTATCGATGGGTTCCGGAAGGGGAAAGTCCCCCCTGCCGTGCTGGAACGGAAGTTTGGGGAAGACATCAAGGTAGAAGCTGCCCAGAATATTATGGAAGCAGCCCTGAAGGAAGTATTTGAAGAAATAGAAGAAAAACCCATCGCGACCGACATCCCTAAACTGGAAGAAGGTTCGGATGTAAAACCAAGTTTCGAACGAGACTTCCAGTTTACCGTTACCTACGATGTGTATCCGAAGATCCAGCTCGGAGCCTACAGGGGTTTAGAAGTGGAACAACCGGTAGTGCAGATTACCGAAGAAGACGAAAAGCGGGAACTGGAAGCCCTAGTAGAGCAGAACTCTTTCATCGTTGAAAAGGATGGAGAAGCTGCCGAAGGGGACATCGCCACGGTGAACTACTGGGAAGTGAACGAGGAAGGGAAAGAAATCCCCCAATCCAGAAGGAGCGACTATACCTTCACCATCGGGAAAGGACAGACTCTTTACGACTTCGATTCCGATATCCTTGGAATGAAAAAGGGAGAGACCCGCACGTTCTCCAAAACCTTCCCTTCCGACTATAAGATCTCGGAACTAGCAGGAACCACGAAACGGATTTCGGTGGAATTGGTAACCCTCAAAGAAAAGAAACGTCCTGAATTGAATGATGAGCTAGCCCAAGATATCAGTGAAAAGTACAAAACCCTCGACGATTTGAAGCAGGATATCCGAAAACGTCTAGAGGAAACAGCGCAGAATAAGGTCAGGACCATCACGATCGAACGATTGATGGAAAAGGTGTTAGAGCAATCCTCGTTAGTGGTGCCTCAATCGATGCTTCAGGCGGAATTGGAACATACCTGGCAGCATTTCCTGGAGCAAAATCGAATGGATGAGAACATAGTCCTACGAATCCTCCAGGCCCAGGGGAAAACCAAGGAAGATCTCTTTAAAGAATGGCAGCCCCAAGCAGAGAAGAGTCTGAAAGTACGCCTCCTCATCGAAGAGATGATTAAAAAAGAACAAGTCGAAGCTTCCGAGGAAGAGATCGATGCTCTGATCAAGGAACAAGCAGCAAACGTCTCGATGCAACCAGAAGAACTCCGGGCGTACTACGAAAAGAATGGCTATCTCGAATCCATCAAGCATGATATAAAAGAAAAGAAACTGTTCGACGCCCTTCTAGCCGATACTAAGATCGTTCGAGGGGCGGAAGTTAAATTTGTGGACATTTTTAAAGGAAATCGTTAATTTTTAGAAACATGAAAGAAAAAATGCATAGTCTTGTTCCTATTGTAATCGAGCAAAGCGGCGCCGGAGAACGTGCCTACGACATCTATTCTCGCCTGTTGAAGGATCGCATCGTATTCATCGATGGGGAAATCTTCGATCTTACGGCGGACCTTGTGGTAGCCCAGCTTCTGTTCCTCGAATCCCAGGATCCGGAACGAGACATTAGCCTCTACATCAACTCTCCAGGCGGCTCCGTTACCGCCGGACTAGCCATCTACGATACCATTCAGTACATCAAACCGAACGTGCAGACCATTTGTTTAGGTCAAGCCTCCTCCATGGCTGCCCTTATCCTCGCCTGTGGAACCAAGGGTAAACGCTTCGTGCTCCCCTCCTCCAGAGTGCTGATCCATCAACCATGGGGAGGGGTGCAAGGGCAGGTTTCCGATATAAAAGTCCAAGCCCGGGAGATCCTCCGTCTCAAAAAACTCACCATCGACTACTTCGCCCTCCACACGGGAAAAACCTCGGAACAAATCGCCCGGGATCTGGAGCGGGATTTCTACATGTCGGCGGAAGAAGCCGTACAGTATGGATTGGCAGACAAAATTCTTACAAGGGGGCCCCATGAGCAAGCTAAGAAATGAGGCCGTAAAAGTCTGTTCTTTCTGTGGGAAAAGCGCGGACTACGCCCGTAGACTCATTGCCGGTCCGGGGGTGTACATCTGCGACGAATGTGTCAACGTCTGTAAAAAGATCCTCGACGAAGAGGAAGATATTCTTACCACCGAGTTCATGGAGGATATCCCTAGTCCAAAGGAAATCAAAGAGTTTCTCGATCAGTACGTGGTAGGGCAAGAGTACGCGAAACGGGTTCTGTCCGTGGCCGTGTATAACCATTACAAACGGATCTCCTATCGGCAGAAAATAGACGACGATGTGGAACTGGAAAAATCCAACGTCCTCCTCATTGGACCTACCGGAACCGGGAAAACTCTCCTTGCCCGTACACTAGCCAAGAAACTGAAGGTTCCCTTTGCCATTGCCGACGCCACCACTCTCACCGAAGCGGGATACGTGGGAGAGGATGTGGAAAATATCCTGCTGAAGCTGATCCAGAACGCGGGGAACAATATTGCCGCGGCCGAACGGGGAATCGTTTACATCGACGAAATCGACAAGATCGCGAAGAAAGGAGAAAACATATCCATTACCCGCGACGTTTCCGGAGAAGGTGTGCAACAAGCCCTGTTGAAGATTATCGAAGGGACCATTGCTAACGTTCCTCCCCAGGGCGGGCGGAAGCATCCCAACCAGGAGATGCTCCGTATCGATACCCGGAACATTCTATTCATCTGCGGGGGGGCTTTCGTAGGACTGGAAAAGATCATCGAATCGAGGGTAGCCCAGCATCCCATGGGGTTCGGAGCGGACGTGCGGAGTAGAACGGAAAAGAATCTGATGGATCTCTATAAACAGATGCATCCAGACGATCTCATCAAGTTCGGTATGATTCCCGAGTTCGTTGGCCGTCTTCCGATTCAAGTTCCTCTCCACGATCTTTCCCAGGAAGACCTGGAACGGATCATTACGGAGCCCAAGAACTCCATCATTAAGCAGTACCAGGTTTCGTTACGGATGGACGGAGTAGAGCTTGTGTTTGAGCAGGAAGCCGTGAAAGCGGTGGCCGAACAAGCCATTCGGCGAAAGACGGGTGCCCGAGGAATCCGAGCCATCGTGGAATCCATCATGATGGACGTCATGTTTGAACTGCCTTCCATTGAAGGAAGGAAAAAAGTAGTCATCACTCGAGATGTCATAGAAAAGATGGAGAGGCCGGAGATCATCCTAATCAAAAAGTCTGCATGAAACTCTTCGAACGCAGCCAACGATCTACCCTAACCGTACCTGTAGTTCCCCTTCGGGATCTGGTGGTGTTTCCCGGAATGGTAGTTCCTGTTTTTGGAGCGAAGCGTCTCCTAGTGGACGCTATCGAAGAAGCATTGAAGGTAGACCGGAAGGTCTTGTTGGTATGTCAGAAGAACCCTTCCCTTGATCCCAAACCAGAGGACCTTTACACAGTAGGGACCATTGGAACCGTACTGCAGCACATGAAACTACCCGACGGTACCATCCGGGCATTGGTGGAAGGAGAACAACGGGGAACCCTCCTTTCCCTTTCCCAAAAGGAGCCCCATTTCAAAGGCGAAGTTCGTCTGATTTTCGACAGGAACGAAGTGGATAAGGTTATCCTTTCCCTCATTCGATCGATCCAGGAATCCTTCAAAACCTACGCGGCGTTAAATAAAAAGATACCCGTCGAAATTGCCTCCACGGTCGAGCGTACCGATGTGCCGCATAAACTGGTGGATTTGGTGTGTGCCCACGCCAGTTTCAAAATCGATAAGAAGATTGAACTACTGGGCATCGAATCCACCGAGGCCAGACTTCGGGAACTGTCCTCTACCCTCGAACTAGAGTGTGAAATCCTCGACCTACAGCAGAAGATAACCAATCGGGTAAAAAAACGGATCGAGAAAGGACAACGAGAGTACTTCCTTCAGGAACAGATGAAAGAAATCAGCCGGGAGCTTGGAAGGGATGTGGATGATCCTACCGGCGTTAAGGAATTGGAGGAAAAGGTCAACAAAAAAGGGTTACCCGAGGAGGTTTTGGCCAAGGTTCAAAGAGAGCTCAAACGGCTAGAGAAACTCCAGACTTTCTCTCCCGAAGCGGGAATCATACGCACCTATATCGAATGGATCGTGGACCTCCCCTGGAACGAACGCACGGAAGAGAACAAAGACATTGAAGCGGCGGAACGAATTCTAGATGAAGATCACTACGATCTAAAGAAGCCGAAGGAACGGATCCTAGATTTCATTGCTGTTCATCAACTGAAGGAAAAGGTAAAAGGACCGATCCTATGCTTTGTAGGCCCTCCCGGAACCGGAAAGACCTCTCTGGGCAAATCGGTAGCCCGTTGTTTGGGCAGGAATTTCGTCCGCATCTCCTTGGGTGGGGTAAAGGACGAAGCAGAAATCCGAGGGCATCGAAAAACCTACGTGGGAGCCTTACCTGGCAAAATCATCCAGTCCATGCGAAAGGCGGGTACCCGAAACCCTGTTTTTCTCTTGGATGAAGTAGACAAAATGAGCAGCGATTTTCGGGGCGACCCCGCAGCAGCCCTCTTGGAAGTGCTGGACCCGGAACAAAACTCCACCTTCTTGGACCACTATCTTGAAGTCCCCTATGACCTATCCAACGTGATGTTCATCACCACCGCCAACTCCCTCCATAATATCCCCTACCCCCTCCGGGATCGGATGGAGGTAATCGAAATCCCCGGATACACCGAGTACGAAAAACTGAAAATCGCCGAGGGATTCATCATTCCCAAGCAGATTGAAGAGAATGGCCTTTCCTGGGCAGACATCAAGTTCCGGAGGGATGGAATCCTCCACATTATCCAGAACTACACGATGGAATCAGGAGTGAGGAACTTAGAACGGGAAATCGCCCAGATCGTCAGAAAACTTGCCCGAGAGGCGGTGCGGAAAGGATATGCTCGGAAAACCCCCGCTCCCCTCAAGCAGGAACAAGATACGCAAGGGAATCCCTCCTCTCAGGGAGAACCTGCCCCTCAGGAAGCTGTGTGGGGAAACCAGCCAACATCCAACCAAGACGAATCATCGATCGAACCGACTCGGCCTCCTTTTCGCGTGGTTCTCACCGCAAAGAACATTCGCCGCTACTTAGGGAATCCCAAGCATAGGAGGGACATCCTTTACAAGGGGACCCGACCGGGGCTCGCCTATGGGTTAGCGTGGACCGAGCTAGGAGGAACGATTCTGCCTGTAGAAGCGGTTGTGTTCGATGGGAAAGGAGAACTCCTTCTTACCGGGAGCCTAGGGGATGTGATGAAGGAAAGCGCCCTCACCGCTTTTTCCTTCTTAAAATCCACCGCAACCCACTTCAAGCTGTCTCCCCAATTCTACAAGGATAAGGATGTGCACATTCACATTCCCGAAGGAGCCATTCCAAAGGACGGCCCTTCGGCGGGTATTACCATCACAACGGCCCTCCTGTCCGCCTTTTCTGGTCAATGCGTGAATCCTGGCATCGCCATGACGGGAGAGATCACCCTGACGGGAAAACTCCTCCCCATCGGTGGCGTAAAGGAAAAGGTTCTGGCCGCTCACCGGAATCGAATTCCCAAAGTCCTTCTACCCGAGGAGAATCGCAAAGATATTGATGAAATTCCCAAAGAAGTTGTATCTTCTCTTGAGTTCATTTTCGTGGATACGATCCTGGAAGCGTTACGGGCCCTGTTTCCTTCGGAACTGTTCCAGGAACCATCGTAAACACAAGGAGGAATCCCATGGCCGTTTCTCTCAAAGGGAGATCCCTTTTAACCTTGGCAGACTACTCACCCGAGGAAATTCGTTACCTTCTCGACCTTTCCCATCAGGTGAAAAAGGAAAAGAAAGAGGGAAAGACCTTCCAGCGGTTTCTCGGCAAGACCCTGGCTTTGATCTTCGAGAAACGGTCTACCCGCACGCGGTGCGCCTTCGAAACTGCCTTTGGAGAGGAAGGGGGACATCCCGTGTTCCTCTCCACCCAGGATATTCAATTGGGAGCCAAAGAAAGCGTCGAGGATACGGCCCGCGTACTAGGGAGGATGTTCGATGCCATCCAGTATCGGGGCTTCAAACAGGAGACGGTAGAACTGTTGGCCAAATACGCAGGGGTACCCGTGTACAATGGGTTAACCGACACCGATCATCCCACTCAGGTGTTAGCAGACCTCCTGACCTTGGAAGAAGAGTTTGGAAAACTGAAAGGGCTAAAACTCGTGTTCGTGGGGGATGGCAGGAACAACATGGCCCGAGCTCTCATGATCGGATGCGCCAAGATGGGAGTTCACTACACTATCGTGGCTCCTAAGGAACTTCATCCGGATGAGGCCCTACACAGGCAGTGCGTTTCTTTCGCCAAGTCTTCCGGCGCTCAGATCCGGATTGGCACCTCTCCCAAGGAAGAACTAAACGGAGCGGACGCCGTGTACACCGATGTATGGGTATCCATGGGAGAGGAGGAAAAGTCGGCGGAACGAATTCGGCTCTTGCGTCCTTTCCAAGTGGATTCCCAGCTAATGGCCTTGACAGGTCGAAAGGACTCGATCTTTCTCCATTGCCTACCCGCTGTGAAGGGCAACGAAGTATCCGTGGATGTGATCGAAGGACCTCAATCTCGGGTATGGGATGAGGCGGAGAACCGGAAACACACGATCAAAGCCTTGATGCTGGCAACCCTATGAGAGGAAAAAAGTAGAGGCACCGCTTTCAGATCGCGCTTTTTCCCGTTACTTATTCGTGTCTTCCATCCTTTTTAGCTTTCTCCAAAGGGTTGTCCGACTTATTCCCAGAATCTTTGCGGCTTGGCTTTGGTTGAACTTTGCGGCTCGAAGAGCCTCGAGGATCCCAAAGTTTTCTAAATCCTCTATCCGGGAAACACCCGAAGTACTAGGACCTACCTGCCGAACCCCTCCATATCTTACGTTGGAGCGAGTTTCCACAGGTATTTCCCTTTCCTCAGAGTCCCCCAACTCCGCGCACCCATACGGTTGGATTTTCATCAACCTTTCTACCTCCTTTTGGGTAATGGTATTCCCCTCGAACAGAGCAGCGATTCGTTCACAGAGGTTTACCAGCTCTCGAACGTTTCCCGGCCAGGAATACCCACAGAGGTATTCATCAATTGAAGGATCTATCAGGATCCGCCTTTTTCCGAACTTCTCGGCAAACACATCGAGGTAGTACCTGAGGAGAAAGGGAATATCCTCTTTCCGGTCTCGCAAGGGAGGGATATCGATCCGGAGTACGTCCAACCGAAAGAGGAGATCCCTTCGAAACTTCCCTTCCTCCGCTAGTTTCTGTAGGTTCAAGTTCGTCGCTGCGATCACCCGCACATCCACGGGGATAACCCGATCGTCCCCCACACGCATAATCTCTCGTTCCTGCAAAACCCGGAGGAGTTTTGACTGGAAAGATAGAGGTAACTCTCCGATCTCATCGAGAAAGATCGTTCCCTTGTGGGCCAGTTCAAACAAGCCTACCTTACCCCCTCGCATGGCCCCTGTGAAGGCCCCTTCCGCATACCCAAACAACTCACTCTCCAGAAGAGGTTCGGGCAAAGCCGCACAGTTCACGGCTACGAAAGGTCCCTCTGCCCTGAGACTTTCCGCATGGATACTATGGGCGAACAGTTCCTTCCCTGTTCCTGTTTCGCCCGTGATCAGCACATTGGCATCTACCCGACTGTACTTCTCTGCCATCCGAATCGCCTGTTTCAAGGAAGGGCTCGAGCCAAGGATATCCCGAAAGGAATATTTTGAAGTATGACCTTTTAGAAAGATCTTCCGCCGAATCCGGCTTTCCAGTTCCTGCACCCGGTTCACATTCTGGAAGGTCACCACCGCCCCCCCGATCTCACTCCCCACGTGCATGGGGATGACGTTGGCAGCGATGGGAACCGAGCCCCATTGCTCCAACACCCCTAGTTCCTCCCGCCCTTCCAGCAATACTTTTTCGATCGCCTGGGAAGGTGCGACTTGAGCGTAGTGTACGCCTAGCGGGATTTGGTCTTGTTTTAGTATGGCCCTGGCAGAGCGGTTATAGGCAGTGATGTTCCCCCTTCGGTCTACCGAGAGAATCCCTTCGTGGGTATAATCCATCACGATCTTGAAGAACTCTGCCTTCTCCTGTTCCCGGATTTTAATCTCTGCCGTACGAACCGCCTCATCGATAGATTGTTTGATGGCATCCGGCCCAGATTTAATCCAGATGCAGGGAATCCCCTCCTGCCGTGCGAATCGATAGGTCATTAGCCCACCGATCACTGCGTCCACGCCCCGTCGTTTTACTTCCGATAGGTACTCTTTCGCCTCCTCCTCCGTACCTACGGAATACACTTCGATGTCCATCTCTAAGATTTCTCCCAAAGACGGAGCCCCGTACAGCATATTCCCCGAGGCAATGATGGCGACTTTTTTAGGTCGAAAAGTTCTTCGACATTCCACCAATGCCCGGATCACGTCGTAACCCGTCACTGGGATTTCAATGGCAGTGATGGAAGGATACAAATTCTTCACGGCCGTGTAGGTTATTCCTCTGGCAACTACGATGTCGGAATGAAAGGAGAACCGACGGACTTCCTCAACCCCCACCAGATGGGTGGTGTGAAAATCGATATGGTCTCGGTTCACCTGTTGGAGGTACCCTATGACCATCTGGCGAAGTTCCTCGTAAGGGATCACATAGGTTATAGAAATCATGTTTGCAGTATAGCAACATTTGTTTAGATTTGAAACAGTTGATTCAATAGCTCCGGAGAGGAATTATCTAGATAACTTTCAATAAAATAACAAGTTAGGTAATAATTTTATGTTTGGCATACTCTTTGCTTTCTCACTATAAACTCAATCTTCGTAAAGGAGACACGTATGAAGAGAATTTTTGTATCCTTCCTAGCAGTTGCTATGCTCGGTACTGCACTCTGGGCAGGTGGATCGAAAGAGGGCGCGACTTCAAAGGAACCTTCTAAACCTGTAGTACTCCGTATCGCACATACCCACACGGAGGAAGGTCTGTACTACAAAGGATCGGTGAAGTTCAAGGAATTGGTGGAATCCCGAAGCAATGGCAGGATCAAGGTAGAGCATTATCCCAACGGACAATTGGGAGCGGATAAAGACATCCAAGAAGGGGTAAAGCTAGGCACCATCGAAACGGGGTTAAGTTCATCCCCCGTGGTATCCTTGAACGACTATTATAAACTCCTCGATGCTCCCTACCTATTCGTCAGCCGAGACCATATGTCCAAAGTGCTGGATGGAGAAATTGGGGCAAAGATGGCCAAACCATTGGAGGATGTGGGAATCAAACACTTGGGGTATTGGGAGAACGGGTTCCGCCACATCACCAACAACAAGCGACCTATCTATAAACCGGAAGACCTAGCGGGAATCAAACTCCGGATCCCGGAAAGCGCTGTACGGATGAATACGTTCAAGGCCTTTGGCGCAAATCCCGTGGCAATGCCCTTTACCGAGGTATTCGGTGCACTACAACAAGGAATCATCGATGGGCAGGAAAACCCCCTTGCCACGATCTATCAGGCTTCTCTCCATGAGGTCCAGAAGTACCTGTCTTTCACAGGGCACGTGTATTCAGCTGTGCATCTCCTGATGAATAAAAAACTGTTTGATTCCCTACCTGCGGATCTACAAAAAATCCTAATTGACGCCGGCAAGGAAACCGCCCAGTACACTCGGAAACTTGGAGATGAAGCGGACAAGAAACTGGCAGACCTGATGCACCAGAAAAGCGGAATCCAGATCAACCAAGCGGACGTGAAATCCTTTGTGGCCCTTTCGAAACCGATCTGGAAACAGATCACCGACACCAATAAGTTCAAGGACGCGGCGGAACTTTTGGAAAAGATCGCTGCATTAGGTAACTGATCATCTTTAAAATTGGTCCAGGGAAATAGAAAAAATTCTTATAAGGGGCAGGATTCCCTGCCCCACGCTTTTCGAAAGGAGTCCTCCCATGAAACGCTGGATCGATCGTTGCATTGACGCCTTTTTAGCCTTTCTCATCATTGGAATGACAGTGGTGGTTTCCATCTCCGTGTTTTATCGCTACGTTCTAAACCACCCTCTATCCTGGTCAGAAGAGATTACTAGACTGATGATCGTGTGGCTATCCTTTGTGGGCGCCTACATGGCGATGCGGGAAAACAAGCACATCGGTTTTGACCTTCTGGTATCCAAGTTTTCCTCCAAAGGAAAAGCTTGGGTAGCCCTCATTGGGAATCTTCTGATATTGGTGTTCCTGTTTGTAGTGTTCTGGGAAGGGATCGCCTTCAGTAGAGAGTTCCTCAACGTGGGGATGCCCTACACGAACCTTCCCATTGGATGGCTTTACTACAGTGTGTTTCCTGTTAGTGGAGCCTTGATGATCCTGCAAACCTTCCTGTCCCTCTGGGATCAATGGAAGTCGATTCGGTCGATTTAGGGAGGGTTCTTAACATGTTGGTCATACTAGTCTTTTCTTTATTAGCCCTATTCATCGCGTTGAATCTACCTGTGGCCTTTGCTCTAGGGGTTACCTCTCTCGCTTTTCTCAAGATCGCCACCAATGTGCCCCTGATCGTGGTGGTACAGAGACTGTTTCTAGGGGTGGATTCCTTCACTCTCTTGGGAGTACCCCTCTTCATCTTCGTGGGCGTGTTGATGAACTACACGAACCTTTCCCAGAAGATCATTGATTTCTGCATGGCTTTGGTAGGGCACTTGAAAGGGGGCCTCGCGATGGTGAACGTGGTAACCAGCATGTTCTTCGCTGGCGTCTCGGGCACCTCGATGGCGGATACGGCGGCCGTAGGAGGAGTGCTGATTCCCGCCATGATTGACCGGGGGTACAAAC
>CAKZQO010000226.1 GCA_937140905.1 uncultured Spirochaeta sp. | reverse complement strand
GGCTTCTCTCACCCCCTACCCTCTAGACAGAACGGTTCCTCCGCTTGCTTCAATACCCACAAGCTTCGGGGTACTAAGTTCATCTAAAAGATTCTTTCCGAAACACCGATGGTATTAATACCTATGAAAAATCCTGAGAGCGGATACATCGGTTTGTTGGGACTCCTCTTTTTCATGTTCTTTTTCCTGTTTTCTCTTACTCCACACGCACAGGAGTCCTTTCAGTACCAGATTAAAGAGGGGGAAACTCTCTACAGCATATCCCGTCAGTTCAAGGTTCCCTTAGAAGCGATCCTGAAAACCAATGGGATCAACGATCCTTCCAAAGTGAGGGTAGGAACGAATCTTCTTATTCCCCATTTGTATGTGGTACAAAAAGGAGACACCCTGTATGGGATTGCCCGCAAACTGGGAGTTAAAATAGAAGTCATTCTATCCCTCAACAATCTTCAGAGTCAGGCGATCATCAAACCGGGGGATACTTTGTATGTTCCCAAGCCCATAGAAAGTGTCAAAAATGCAGATACTTCTCAAAACTCAATTATCGCGAAAGACAAAGTCCCCTCTTCAACGCCTCCCGAGAAGATCATAAAACAACGGTCTGAAGATCCCGTCCAGAAAAAAAGTGTACCCAGCGAACCATCAGGAACTGTAGATAGTACGGTCAGTTCAAAAGAGGGTTTATCCCCGACAAAGAATATGTACTGGCCCCATCCAGGAACCCGAAAGGAACTTACCGGGAAACTGGAGGGAATTTCTTTCCAAGGCAAAGCAGGGGACCCGGTGTATTCGGTGTCCTCTGGAAAAGTAGCTTGGGTAGGCCCTTATCGGGGATTTGGGAAAGTGGTGATCATTCAGTCCGATCAAGGGTACCTCTATGTGTATGCCGGAAACGAAACTACCAACGTGGAACCTGGTGATTTAGTAGAGAAAGGTCAGCGAATCGGCACCTTGGGGGTGAACCCATACAATCAAACACCAGATCTCTATTTTCTGGTGTATAAGGATGGAAAACCCGTACGGCCAGAGGAAGCGCCAAGGATCTGAACGTTTTCATTGTGTATCAAAAGGGTTGTCGGCGAAACAGTTCCCGTTGAATTGACATCCCATCCCCTCGTTTGGTAATATCCCGAAACAACGGATAGAATTAGATGCCAGAATAGCTCAGGGGCAGAGCAACGCTCTCGTAAAGCGTGGGTCGTGGGTTCGATTCCCACTTCTGGCTTTCTTCCCTTTTCACATCTTTTTCTTTCTTAAAATCGATAGAATCAGCCAGAAGCCTATCAGGCCAGCTACCAGGAATCCTAGCACCCCTATCACCGAAAAATCCCCCCATAGGGGAGGAACTCGAGCGTTGATCACGATGGAAGAACCCACCACTAATGCGGCCAGAACGATGGAGAAGCTCAATCTATTTGAAATTACATCCCATTCCCGGAGGATTGGTATGAGGTTTTTGGAATCTAGTTCTAGAATCAGTCGACCCTCTTTAACCTTTTCCACTATCTCCTTGAGGTCGAAAGGCCAGTTCCGTAAAAGGGAAATTACTTGTAGCGACTGCCGCCTTACTTCCTGGTAAACCGATTCAGGCGAAAACTCCATCCGGAACATCTTTCTAACGATGGGTTCCATTTGGAGCAGCAAATTGAACTCTGGATCCAGTTGCAGCCCAACTCCTTCGATGGTTACCAACGCCTTGGAAAGAAGAAAGAAACCCTGGGGCAAGGGAATGTGATAGAAGAGAATCAACCGGAGGAGTTTTTGGATGAGCTCTCCCAATCGAATATCTTTTAAGGGACGGTTCCCGTACAATTCCAACAGTTCATACAGATCGTATTCCAGCTGCGCAAGATTGGGGATCGTTTTACGACTTGCCAATTCCAACAATCCTCGAGCCATCCGTCGCTCGTCCCGATCGATCATGGCTACCATGATCTCGTTGAGGATTTCCCTGTGTCTCGGCAGAATCACTCCCATCATCCCAAAGTCGATGAAACAGATTCGATCGTTTTCCAGCACGAATATGTTCCCCGGGTGTGGATCCGCGTGAAAGAACCCATGCCGAAAAACCTGTTCCAGCACTATTTCTGCACCGAACCGGGCGATTCGTTTGGGATGGTTTCCGGAAGCAAGTATGGCAGGAACATCGGTGATCCGAATCCCCTGGATTCGTTCCATCACGAGGATCCGACGGGTGGTATAGTCCTTATAGAGCCGAGGAACATACACATGAGGATTTTCTGCGAACAGGTTGGCGAAACGCTCCATGTGGGCAGCTTCTACCCAGAAGTCGATTTCCCTCTCGAGGGAACGACCAAACTCATCGATGATCGCTAGAGGATTGATAGCCTCCGACTTTAGAAAGAGCCCCTGGATTAGATGAGCGAAGGTTCGCATGATTTCCAGATCGGTTCGAATTACTTCTTCTAACCCTGGTCGTTGGACCTTTACCACTACCGGTTCCCCTGTAGGAAGTACAGCCGTGTGGACCTGGGCTATGGAGGCGGCTGCAATGGGTGCGGATGAGAACTCTACAAAGCGCTTTTCGATAGGGACACCATACTCCGTTTCAATCAAACGAATGGCCTCTTCCGTGGGAAAGGGAGGAACATCGGATTGGAGTTTTTCAAGTTCTTCGACTAATTCAGGAGGAAGAAGGTCGGGTCGGTTACTCAACAGTTGGCCCAACTTTATAAACGTGATACCTAGTTCTTCCAATACGCGTCGGATTCGTTCCCAGCGAGAAATCTTCAGGTTTCGTATTACATTGACAGGTCGGACCAAAACTTTCGGATGCTGAAGAATATCCCCAAAACCGTATTTTATCAAAACGGAAATGATTTCCTTGTATCGGTTTAGATGTCGTTGGGTTTTCCAGTGATACTGGCGATGCGCTTTTGCCACAGGTTCTCCTGAAAGGATTAAATCGTTGGAAGCCTTGAAATCAGGTCGCTAAATTCTTTCTCCGAGAGTTCACGAACCGGGCAAACTCGTTCAGGTTCTTTACGATGATTTTATCCGGAAGCACTTCGATCCGGCGTTGATTCATGAAGTGGTTGATTACTTCCCTGCACTTCTCGGTAGGCAATCCTGCCCAATGGGCGATATCGTCGATGGTAGTCTTGAACTCCCGCTTTTCCCCTTCCTGTTGCCCCCCCGCATCGGTTTCCGCCAGCATCAAGAACACATCCATCACTCGAGCCTGAATATCATCCAGGGTAAGAATCATGAAACGTCTTCTCTGATCGTAGATCCGTTTGGTAAAAAGCTTGAGGAGTTTCAAGGCAATCGCGGGATTTCCCCGCATGAGGATCTCGAAGTTCGCTCGGTTAAACTCAAGGGCCTTCACGTTATCCAGGGCAATTGCATTGGCAGAGCGGGGAGCTTCCTCCAGAATTGCCATCTCGCCAAAGATTTCTCCCGGATAGAGAATATCTAGAGTTTTCTCAATGTTCCCCATGATTTTAGAGATTTGAACCCGTCCCGACTGGATAAGGTAGAAACTATCCCCTGGTTCGTACTCCACAAAGATAATATCCCCTTTCTGAAACCGGACAGCGAACCGTTCGAAGGCTGCCAAATTCAGGTTCATTTGGACTTTTCCTCCAATGCTCGTAAGGCTTTCTTTACCTTTCGTTGTACCGGATCGGCTTCCGTCGTCATGGTGAGGATCTTTTTATAAAAGCCTAGCGCCCGATCCCCTTCCCCCTTTTCCTCGTAGCATTGACCGATGTAATAGAGGGCCTCTGGTAGATCCGGTAATTTAGGATACTTTTGAATCAGCCCAGAAAACTGTCGAATGGCCGCGTCGAACTGTTTCAATTGGAATAGGCATCTGCCTATTTCGAAGAGAGCCTTCACTGCATACTCTTCGTCTTCCTTCTGTTCCGCTACCTTCTTGAACTCATCTAGAGCTTCCTGGAACTTGTTCTGGCCAAACAAACTCACTCCGTTGTAGTAGACTTTGGCCACATCTGAAAGTTCCGCTCTCACCGCTACAGGAGTCGGCCCCGTAGGACGTTTATCGGGGATAGGGGTAGAGGAACCGATTTCGGGTCCTTTCCCTTGGCCATACTTCTGGGCATACTGCTCGGCCATGGCAATGTTGTTGGCAGCTTCCTTGGCGAACTTACCGGAGGGATAGTAGGTCAAGTACCGACGAAACACGTAGAGGGCTTGAGCATACATCTTTTTATTGAGGTAGTACTGTCCGATCCCGAAAAGACCACTCTCGGGATCGGTTTTTTCTTCCGTGACAAGTAGACTACTTACCCGTGCGTGGATTCTCCGAAGTTGGTTTGAAAAAACCTTCAACATTTTCATGATCACCCGGGTATTCTGGGCTACGAATTGTTCGAACTCCGGTACAGTGAATTGGATCACTTCCGCATCACTCAATACCACCGCACTTTCCTCACGAGGATACTTCCCCAAGGCCGATTTAACTCCGAAGAACTCTCCTGTCTGAATAAGATCCCGTACTTCCTGCCCGGTTTCGATATCCTCCGAGTTCATGCTCACTTTGCCAGACTTAAGGATGTAGATCTTGTCGCTGATGTCCCCTTTGAAATAGATGACTGAGTTCGCTTTGAAAGTCATCGCTTTTGGTGCCATAGTCTCCTCTATTTAAACTTGCAACGGCATGTAGTCTAGGACCTTTGGGAAACCTACCTTTTCCCGTACCCGTTGCAGTAACGCCTTTGGATCCCCTATGACCGTTCTCTTACATCCTTTTAATGCAATGCTAGTATAATCTTTTTCTTTTTTCTGGAAAAGAGCTACAAATCGATCAGAACCAAGGATGGGTACACCCGCTAGAACAAGAAGCTCGATATCTTCTAGGTTCATCTTCAGCAACGTCTCGAAAGGATCCTCTTCGATCCGTTTCACTACCAAAAGATCTGCCCACTTACCTATTTCTATAGTACCTATCGAATCCGCCATACGCAAAGCCTTTGCGGGATTCTGCGTCACCATCTCGAAAAGGGTCCGAGCAGGAAGATCCTCTCCATACATGGTTCGGTAGATTGAACGAGCGTACCGCAATTCCTCCAATAGGTTTATGGAACCTGTATGGGTGGAATCGGTTCCAATGCTGACATTCACTCCCTCTCGCAGAATCTTTCGAATCTTACAGGTTACATTGAACATAAACATGTTGGAAGCTGGACACCAAACCACATGGGCTCCGGCCTTCTTGACTCTTCGGATGTCTTCATCGGAAAAACCAATGCAATGGATCAAGACAGTATGCTCATCCAGACTTCCTGTCTCCAATAGGATTTCGATTCCCCGTTGGGATTCTTCATCGAACCCCTCTTCGAGATGCGTGATGAAAGGATGATTTCGTTTCACTGCTCTGCGATGCTCGGTTACGATCCCATCCCCCCATTTTAAATCGAAGGAAGAACACTCATGAGCAAGGGCATACTCACGAATCACCCGAATGGGTAGTTTGTCAAGGAAGGGCTCGTTGAACTCATGGGGGAAATGATCGTTTACAGTACAGACCCCTCCAAAAAGGTTCTTATACGCTCCCAACAGATAGGCATCCATCAAGGAGATATTTGCTCGTTCCTGGAATACAGGGGAAGTTTTTAAATCCTTGTCCCATTCAGACCAATTCAGATAGAAGGTTCCTTCCGGCGGACCTACCCTGGGAAGGTAATCTCCTCGGAGGTGATCATGAATATTGATTAGGGCAGGATACACAATGTACTCATTTCCTAGATCGATCGGAATTCCTTCGACTTTTCCTAAAGCCGCGATTCTCCTTCCCTTTACGACAATAGGTTGTTGTAGAACGTGGGTCGAATTGAGTACCACTGTTGCCTTGGTAAGTGAGTATTCCACGCTTTCTAGTATCGGCGAAAGGACTTAAAAACGGAACATTTTTTCTCAACGCCTTGACGGAAAAGAGTTTTTCCGTTGCAATGAGTGGCGTGATAGATCTGCATACCCATACCAGTGCTTCGGATGGAAGCTATACTCCCGCACAACTGGTGGAAGAAGCTGTCCGACTACAACTGAGAGTATTGGCCATCACGGATCACGACACCATCGATGGCCTACCGGAAGGAGAAAGGGCCTGCAGAGAAAAAGGCATTACCTTTATTCCCGGCATAGAAATCGAAATCGATTACGAAGGGGGAGAGTTCCATCTACTGGGGCTGGGGATTTGGGACTGGAAAGGAGCTTTCTGGAAAAAACTACAGGTTCTTCAAGCGCAGCGCCTGGAACGAAACCTGCTTATTCTTGCCAAAATGCAAGCCGATGGAATTCTCGTAGAATACGAGGAGATCAAAAAGTTAGCGGGGGGAGATATCGTGGGAAGACCTCACATCGCCCAATACCTAGTGCAAAAGGGAATCGCTTATTCCATCGAGGACGCTTTTCACCGGTTCATTTCACCGGGAAAACCATACTATGCCAAGAAAAAAGCTCCTTCTTTAGAGGAAGGAGTAGATCTGATCCATTCGGCAGGAGGAAAAGCTATCATCGCCCATCCGGATACTCTATTCCTCGGATCTCAACAAGTGGAAAAGGCCCTTAAATCCTACAAGGACATGGGAATCGACGGAATAGAAGCCTACCATCCCAGAGTGACAAAGGCGGAAGGAGCCCAATGGGTAGTTCTAGCCGAGCGGTTAGGGCTTCTAGTCAGTGCAGGTTCTGATTTCCATGGCCCCTCTATCCCCGAACGGTCCCTTGGTCGTTCTTCCGAAGGGATGTGGATCGAAGATTCCTTTGCCCTACCCTTCCTTCCCAACTCTTGTGATATACTGAAAGTATGAGCAGGATCCTGGAACAGATTGGTAACCGCATTTTGGTGGGAATATCCCAAGCGTTCTATGCGGCTGGCTATTTCTGGGAGATCCTCATCGAAACAGGACGATTCATTCGAAAAAGGCAATTCGGATACGGGTACCGCGTCCTGGTAATGCAAATCCTGTTCACGGGGGTTGAAGCCCTTGGCGTGATTGCCATTATTTCCTTGGCATTGGGAGTGGTGATTATCGTACAAGGTTCCAGCATCCTCCCCCAATTTGGGCAAGGGAAGCTCGTGTACGCTATCTTGATCACTATTATCACTCGAGAACTGGGGCCCATCCTCACCGCCTTCATCATCATCGCCCGATCCGGAACAGCCATCGCAACGGAGTTGGGAAACGCCATTGTATCCCATGAGATCGAAGCTTACATTTCATTTGGCATCAATCCTATCGCTTACCTGATCGTTCCACGATTCCTCGGCGTCACGATTTCGTTAGTCTTGTTGAATCTCTATTTCAACCTGTTTGGATTACTGGGCTCCTTCCTCGTCACCCAGTTCATCTATCCTCTACAGATGCAGGAATACCTGTACAACCTGCTGAATACCCTGAAAACCCAGGACGTCCTATCCTCCCTCGTAAAGAGCATCACCTTTGGAATCATCATATCTACCACTGCCACCTACTATGGATTCAAAGTGGAACGTTCTACCACGGAGATTCCCCAGGTAGCGATTAAAGCAGTAGGCAGGAGTTTCATCCTATGCATCCTAGCCGATGCGATGATCACGCTGGTGTACTATGTTTGAAGGAGAAAGAAACGGTATTACCCTAGAGGCTGTGAGTCTCTTTGGGGGGGAGATCAAAATCCTAGATTCAATTTCAGCCACCTTTCCCTTTCATCAATGCACAGTGGTTATGGGTTTCTCCGGAAGTGGTAGGTCTTCCCTTCTAAAAGTGGCAGCAGGAATCCTATGGCCCGATGATGGAGTGGTACGGGTCAACGGGACTCCTCTTGCAAAGATGAGCGAAAAGGAACTCCTCGAGTTTCGAAGCCAATGTGGATTTGCCTTTCAGGACGCGGCCTTATGGTCAAACCTTACGGTATACCAAAACCTGCTTCTACCCCTCCAGTTCCACCGCCGAAAAACACCGATAGAACAGTTGGATCGAAAGATTCGCCGGATCCTTGACGAGTTCGATTTCCAAGACAATCCCCAGTTCCGACCAGCCCAACTGTCTGCGGGTGAACGGAAACTCATATCCCTCCTGCGAGCCCTGGTGCTGGAACCCTCCATTCTGTTTTTGGATGAACCTACCAGTTTTCTGGATAATGTCACTGTCGAGCGAATTCTCCGGACTCTGAAATCTCAGAAACAGGAAGGGAAAACCCTCATTATCGCCACCCATAGTCCGGAACTGACTTCCCAGTTGGCCGACCGATTGGTAGTTCTCAAGGGAGGAAAAATCGTAGAACAGGGGTCTTTCAAAGAAGTTGTGCGGAGCAAGAACCCAGAAGTGATTGAGGTCATTTCTGAAGTGTTAAGTGAAGCAGCGGTGTACGATACCGATATCCTGGAACTACTCGAGGATTCTAATACGGAGTAATGCCTATGAAGTTCAAAATCCGATTTGCCAGCCAGATCGTGGGGGTCTTCGTGATCGTAGGAGTGCTATTCATCACTATCGTCCTGGTATTGATGGGAATCAATCAACGATGGTTTGCAAAGAATTACTATTTCAAGAGTCGATTCCCATCGGCCAACGGATTGAGTGTGGGGATGCCTATCACATTTAAAGGGTTTACTATTGGCAAGATCACGAAACTCTCCCTTACCCCCGAGAATACCGTCGAGATAGATTTTTACATTCAGGATACTTTCTACCCCAAGGTATACGAAAACTCTATCTTGCAACTGCAATCCAATCCCCTGGGATTGGGAGGGGGCCTCGTGTTTCACCAAGGGAAGAAGCCTACCGAACCCATTCCAGAGAACTCCTTCATTCCTTCCCTCGATACCCCGGAAGGGAAGTATCTTTTGGAAGCCAAACTAGTGGAGATTCCCAAGACAGAGGACGCCGTTACTCGCCTGTTAGGGGAGATAGACCCCATCCTGGAAAACCTCAATAGGGTACTGATTTCCGTCAATACCCTATTGGGTACCGTCACTGCTTCCCTGGAAGGGAAAGGGCCCAGTCCCCTGGCAGGTACTCTCCGGCAATCGGAGAAGATCACGGAAAATATCGCGTCCACCACAAAGAGCCTAAGCCAGTCTATCGATCAGCTTTTGGCGAATGCCACGGGAATCACTACGAATCTTACCGAAATCACCAGCAATCTCAAGGAAGGTACGGAAGTGTTGAAAGATCCCACGGGGTTGGTCCAAAAACTACTGGATCCTAAGGGTTCTCTGGCAACCTTTTTCGATGACAATAATCGATTGTTTGATCAGATCGAAGGAATCTTAAAGGAAGTCCACGCCAACCTGGCAGAATTGCGTCAATTTTCCTCTTTCCTCAATACTACCCAACCCCGTATTCTAGGGGCCCTTGAGGAAGGAAGACAAGCGATCCGCAAAGGTCATGACGTGCTGGAAGGCTTACGGAACAATCCCTTTCTTCGGGGTGGAATTCCTCCTAAGCAACCCATCCCAACTACCCAGAAAGGATACAGGATGGAGGAGTTTTGACCATGAGAAACTGGATTCTAATGGTTTTTGTTCTCTTAGGGGCATGTTCATCCGCGCCACCGCCCAAGGAAGAGGTGTTCGACAAGCGTAATTTAGCCACCCAGTACATGGAGTTTGGAAACCGTTACTATCAGGATACGGATTATCAACAAGCCCTTCAATTGTACCTGTTGGCAAAAAATTATTTTTCCTCGGTAGACGATACGGAAGGAATCATTGGAGCCTACAATGCTCTGGGGAAAACCTACCTTCAACTGGGGATGTCTGCGGAAGCGGAAGCCCATGTTGTTTTCGCCCTGAATATCGCCAAATCAAGCCGAAAGGATCAGTTCATTTTACAAACCGTGAATCACCTTGCAGGAATATATCTCCAAGGGGAAACCGCTTCCAAAGCTCATTCTCTGTTAGAAGAGTACCGAAGTCTAATTCCCCAAACTCCTCCTTGGACAATAGAGCATAGTGTGTACTATCACAATCTAGGAGCGGCTTTACAGGCTCTTAAAAGATCCCAAGAGGCAGAACAAGCGGTATCGCAGGCAGTAGCCATTAACCTCGAGCTGAAGAACTATGGGGAATTGGCTTCGAACTATTACCTATTTGCTCTGATCCGCCAAAGCCAAGGTAACCTATCCCAAGCGATTAACGATGCTGAGGCTGCCCTTAAATATGATAAACAGATGGAGAATAGCATCGGTATCGCACAGGACCTTCTCCTGTTAGGATTTTTGAAAGAAAAAATCGGTAATCAGACAGAAGCGTTCGATCTCTATTCTCGATCCTTCCTGGTATACAGAGCGTTAAATCATCGCTCGGGAATGGAACGATCCTTGAAACGGTTGGAAGAAGCCGCTGAAAAATCAGGGAGACCCCTGGATGCAAAACTTTACCGCGAAGCAAGAGAAGCCCTTGAAACCACAAAAACGAAACCTTAGACTTCCCCGTTTGTTCCGTGACTGTCTCCTAGGGTATGGATGGTTCTTAACCTTTCTAGGAAAAGTCCTACTCTTTCTCTTCTCCCTTCTTTTTTCCATAAGTCTCATCGTGATTCCCCTTTGGTACCTATCCACTTCATATCCTACTTTCTATGGATATTTAGTAGCAGGAATTTTGGGAGTTAGCATCCTGATTCCCTTTTTCCTTCGCCTTTTTAAGGCTTTTAAGAGCTTTTCTAAAGAAGAACTCCACCAGCGAATAGGTACAAGAATGCGTAGCACTGCATATTTCTTGATGGAATTATTCCTGCTCCTTGGGGCGTTTCGATTCTACCAAGAGGGTAACCTAGCGCTCGCAATCGGATTTTCTGCCGTGTTTCTCTTTGGCCTAGGTGTGGGCTTTCACAGGTACCATGAAAAAGAGCAGTAACCTTCATTTTTTCTTTCGGTTATCCTGTTTGCTTTGGTTCGCCAGTGGATCCCTTTTCCTTTCGTCCCTATTCGCAGACTACCCTCGTATCCATTCCCTTAATCTGGAAGATCCTTTATTTCGACAACACCAGGAAGACGTGGCTCGCTCCTACGAGAGAACGAAACAAGGGCTCCCTCTCCCCCCCCTTATCATCTATCAGTACCATACGTCTGAGGAAGATACCATCTTTTCTCTTTCCGCCCGGTTCAACCTTCCCTACGAATCAATTGCCACCCTCAATTCTATCGAATCTTCTGTACAGCCCCTCGGAAATCGGAGACTCCTCATCCCGAACCAAGCAGGGTTGTTTTTTCCAGAGACGCCAAAGAACGAGATGGAGCGAATCATGCGTTCTTGGCGGAATTTGGAAGGTTCTTCCCTCGAAGTGGAGGGACGAGCATTCCGTTTCATGGCACAGGAACGGTTCCATTCAGTGGAACGAGCATTCTTCCTTCAGATCTTGTTCGTCTTTCCCTTGAGGCAGGCCACCCTTTCCTCTTCCTATGGGAACCGGATCAGTCCTATAACGGGTCAACCTCATTTTCACTCCGGGATCGACTTGGCAGCACCCCGAGGTACTCCTGTCTTCGCGGCGAGGGATGGGAGGGTAATCGAAAGTGGCACAGATCCCATTCTAGGATCGTACCTGATCATCCAACATGCGGGAAACTATCAAACCGTATACGGACATCTAGATTCGAAATTGATACAATTGAATCAATCGGTAGAATCAGGTATGATGGTGGGGACAGTGGGTATGACGGGAGCCACCA
>CAKZQO010000225.1 GCA_937140905.1 uncultured Spirochaeta sp. | reverse complement strand
CGTGGACACCGTGAATCGAGACCTCCTGCCCTACCAACGGATCAAGCGGATCACTGTGCTGAATGAGCCGATGGAGATGACTACCACGAAGAAGATCAAACGGCACGCGGTAAAAGTGGGTACTTAAAGCACATCATGAAGCTCGCCTTCAGTACCCTAGGATGTCCCCAATACTCAATCGAGCAAGCGATCGAAACGGCGAAACGGTACGGGTATAAAGGGATTAGTTTAAGGACAGTTCGGGGAGAATCCTACTTGCCAGCTCTGGAAGAATTCTCTCCGAAACATATTTCCCATACGGCAACGCTCTTTCAACGAGCAAAGCTCTCGATCCCTTGCGTGATGACCGGTGTTCGATTTACCTCGCCGGATCCGCTAGAGCGAGAAAGGCAACTAAAGGATGCGGAAGCCTACATCGAAATCGCCCATGCCCTGCGATCTCCCACGATTCGGCTATTCGGCGGCCCCATTCCTCCGAGTCAAGATGAGAAGCAGACGTTAGAATGGATCATTGAAGGTTTCCGAAAGACAGGAGATCGGGCAGCGCAACGGGGGGTCTTAGTGTTGTTGGAAACCCACGATAGTTTTTCTACCGGCGCCAAGGCCCGTGCGTTGTTAGAAGCGGTGTCACATCCCAATATCGCCATTGTCTGGGATTTCCTCCATTCCATTCGGTTCGGAGAAGACATCGGACAAACTTGGGCACAGATCGGATTCTGGGTAAAAGATGTGCACGTGAAAGACTCTTCCCAATACTCGGCCGAAGGGTTCGATCTAAAGCTCCCCGGTGAGGGTAGGTTGCCCATCCGAGAGGTTATATGGCTCTTACACCGAAACGGATACAAAGGATGGCTCACCTTTGAATGGGAAAAGGGGTGGCATCCTGAAATCGAGGAACCGGAGGTTGCCTTCCCAAGATATATCGCGTACATACAAGGACTTTTATCGGAGTTCGGAATCAGAATCGGCAGGTAACTGTTGTCGCGAATCTAGACATGATCCGGATTATGCCACACCCTAAAGTGAGAAGGATGCCAGGATGCCCGCAATAAGCGGCAGCCTCATCCCTGTGTTTTTTCTCTTCTTCGTGAAATTTAGAACCTCAAATGCCTCACCGAGACTCCCTCGTTCATGATCTCCTTCAAGGAATCCACACCGATCCGTAGATGGAGGTCCGCAAACTGTCGGGTTACCTGTTGGTCGGACTCGGCTGTCTTGATCCCTTCGGGGATCATGGGCTGGTCCGATACAAGTAGGAGTGCCCCGGTTGGGATCTTGTTGTAAAAACCCACAATAAATAGGGTAGCCGTTTCCATATCCACCGCAATGGCCCGGATCTTTTCCAGGTATCGTTTAAACTCTTCGTCGTGTTCCCATACCCGGCGGTTCGTAGTGTAGACGGTTCCTGTCCAATAATCGTGTTGGTATGCATAGATCGTGGCCGACACAGCTTTCTGGAGGCTAAAAGCCGGAAGGGCGGGGACTTCTTCGGGGAAATAATCCTTCGATGTTCCTTCCCCCCGGATGGCGGCAATGGGAAGGATCAGGTCTCCCAATTTCGTCCGTTTCTTCAACCCCCCGCACTTCCCAAGAAACAAGACAGCCTTTGGTTCTATGGCCGACAGGAGATCCATCACGGTAGCCGCATTGGCCGAACCCATCCCAAAGTTAATCAGGGTAATCCCTTCAGCCGTAACCGTTGGCATCGGCTTATCTTCACCTTTTATCGTAGCGTTAAAAAAGGAAGCGAAACTACGTAGGTAGCTATCGAAATTGGTTAGGAGGATGTATTGGGAAAACTCATGTAACGGTGTCCCCGTGTACCGGGGAAGCCAATTTTCTACAATCTCCTGTTTCGTGCGCATGGAGAAAGGATACTCGAGGAAACACGGAGGGGCAATAAAGGAGATTCAAAATGGCTCTAACAGCCCGAAGCGTGATGGATTTCGCTATTCAAGCGGAAATCGATGGGGAAGCTTTCTATGCCGCTGCCGCTTCCCACACAGACCAGAAAGGGATGAAGGCCTATCTCACCGACTTGGTCAAAGAAGAGAAAAAGCATGCGGAAACCTTAAGAGCCTTAAAAGAAAAGGTACAAAAAAAAAGGAGTGGGGGAAGTATTCGTAAACCCACAGGTGGATGATTACCTGGATGCCGTTCTGCGGAGTGGACTGTTCGAAATGGCTCGGCAGGCATCCCCTTCCAGCGAAGGCCCCAAGACCATCGATGACGTGTACCAGATCGTGTACCTTCGCGCGAACCAGGACGGATTGTTCGCCGTGGAACGATTCGGCTGCATGTGCTGACAGAAGCACGACGAGGAACCGTCATTATCGACTTTCCCATTGGCACTTAAGCAGGAGTGATTTTAATAAAGGCTATGGTTATTCTCTTATTTTAATAGACAGCCTTTTAGTCTTTGATGTATCTCTGTATTGTCTAGCTGCGGAGCAAACGAACAAGCTCCCAACCCCCACGCGTACAAAGGTACAGGTATTCCCGTATGCCCGGTAGTAGACCAGCGAACCTCTGGAATCTGCCCTTGAGACGCTCCATGCAAGATTTCCAATCCTCCCGTCTCATGGTCTGCTGTTACCACGATTAGGGTGTGGGAGTCTCCCTCGGCCCATTGAAGGGCTACCTCCACGGCTCGGGAGAACTCGAGCACTTCACCCACAAGGAGTTGGACATCGTTCCTGTGGGCCGCGTGATCGATCCGTCCTCCTTCCACGACGAGAAAGAACCCGGCGGGGTCCTGCGAAAGAAGATCGATCGCTTTCTGAGTCATCTCGGATAGATGAGGCAGGTTACCCAACCCTTCGGATTCATAGGGCATGTGGGTAGTGCCAAACTGCCCTGACACGGGAAGATCTTTAAACGTTAGCTTCAGCATGCTCTCCCGGTCCGTGATAACTCGATATCCCGATTCTTGTGCCATCTGAGGATCCATTCCTTCCCCTCCCCCTCCGAATAGAAGATCGGGTTTTGCCCCATGCAGCATGTCCCGCGCAATAGAAGCGCCATCCGTTCGGGAAGGTTGGTGAGCGGCGAAGGCCGCAGGGGTAGCGTGAGTAATAGAGGTCGTGGTCACGATACCCGCCCGTCTTCCCTGTTTCAGGGATAGTTCCAGGATGGTTTCCAAGGGTTCCCCATCTCCCGGAATCGCTACACTCAACACCCCGTTGTTCACCTTTCGACCGGTTGCCATGGCAGTGGCTGCCGCGGCAGAATCCGTAATTGGGCTGTCTGCTGAATAGGTGGTTACAACGCTTCGAACTGGAAATTGTTGAAAAGGCAATCCGGCTTCCATTCCCGTGGCGAAATAAGACCCAACCTTCACCTGGGCTTCCCCCATTCCATCCCCTATGAAGAGGATGATGTTTCGTGGGGAATCATCTCCGCCATTAATGCTGCAGGACACTAAGAAACTTAATATCAGTGCCCCACTAACAGCGATAATAAAGAGAAGAAAGGAAAGCCTACCCAATCTACTTCTAGTAAGAATACTCACACTAGGCGTCTCCAAAGTTCCGCGATCCGTTCCAAGGCTCTTTCACTCGATGCAACCGGTTGGAACTCGAATCCCACGAACCCTTGATACCCAGCTTCCCGCAAGGACCGCAACACAGCCAACCAGTCAACGGTACCACTACCTGGTTCTCCTCGTCCTGGCACATCGGCCACGTGCACGTACCGCACGCAGTGAACGTACCGATGGATGAGGGATAGGAGATCGTCGCCTGACATGCCCTGATGGTATAAGTCTAGCAGAATGCCGAAACCGGGGCGGCCCGCTTTTCTAGGACCATGGTCCGTGGAGCTATGGCCCTCGCTTTCCTCGCAAACCATATGGTAGATCTGCTCCGCCGTCTCCATTGATGTTACAGCATACCCCGGGTGGTCCAAACGAGTATTGAGAGGTTCGAACACGAGTGTGGTTCCCCCTTGACCTTCCGTTTCCATCACGGTCAGGAGTCGGCGGATCCCCTTCACAATCGTTTTGATTTCCTTCCCCGTCGCTTCCCGCGTAACGGGACGTACTACCCG
>CAKZQO010000224.1 GCA_937140905.1 uncultured Spirochaeta sp. | reverse complement strand
TACTGCTCGGATCACCGTGTACCTACCCGTAGAAGACCTTCTTCCGTCCCCCGCCAAGGCAGTTCCTATTCCCCGAATCTGGGCTAGGGTTTCGATCTTCTCCGGTACCCCTTCGTAGTTTTCGAAAACAATACCTTCTTTTAAAGCTCCTTGAAGCTCCTCTGTATCCACCCGGAGATCTTCACCGGGTATTAGACCTACAGTAAGGGACAAGAACACGAACAGAAAGAAAGGTTTCATACGTTAAGTATGCCACAGGGATCGATCCTTGACAAAGGGAATTTTATTTCCGAAGGAACTCGAGGATGGTTTGGGAGAATCGCGGTGAATCAGCCGCGAGGGAGGATAGTTGCTCTAATTCATCCTGCTGCAAAGGAAGACCAGAAACTTTCATCCATCGTTCCAATAGAGACAAAGACAGTCGAAGTTCCGAGAGTTCTAAAGTATTTCGTTTATTCCTGAGATAGGTAAATAGATCCTTTCTCGTTGTGGTGTTCGGGGCAGTTGCCAATAGATGGAGAGCTTCCAGAATTCTTCTCCGAACAGTGTGTTCTTTTTCCCGAATTAGTCTCTTCCCCAACCATTCTCCATCGAAACCATCCCCTATCCTTCCCAGAAGAAGCACTGCCTCTAACCTGATGGAAACTCCAAGTTCCTCCCGGGCAATGAGAGTCTGTAGCCCTTTTTTTAATCCAAATAGGATCCATTGGAGATTCCCTCGTCTAAGGAACTCCTTCGCCTCCTCAATCAACTGAAGAGTCTTTTGTAAAAAGGGACTGTTGGCAAGATCGATAAAATACTGTTCGGCGGGGTTAAAGAGCGGAGTGATTAGAAGGGCTAACTGAGACCCCTTTATACTGGAAGGCTGAAATAGTTTCCTATCGGGAATTCGAATCCAGTGGAGGACCCATTGGGAATCTCCTGCGCAGAAAGAGGTCCCTAGACCCGCAAAACTCAGTGTCGTTACCTGATTTCCGTTCAACTCGAGGGGAAAAGAAAGGCGTATACTGCCTGATTCATCTTCCAGGGGAATCCAGTGGAAAACCCCTTCCTGATCAATATAAGATACAGCACTCCCTTCATTGACCTTGATCATAGAAGAAGATGGTATGCTATCTTTGGGGAAAAGAATTCTACTATGTAGTTCTTTCCCTTCCTGGTTCAACAGGGTAGCTTTCCCGTCTGGGGAGACCCCCAAAAGAAGTGTTCCTTTAACCCAGGATACGATCCGTAAGCGATGAGGAAAATGGAGTTTAGTTAGCACCGTTCC
>CAKZQO010000223.1 GCA_937140905.1 uncultured Spirochaeta sp. | reverse complement strand
GTCCGCTACCCTACAGGACATTGTTCGACGATACAAAAAAACGCATTCCAACGATTTTTCCCATTTCCCCGATGAAGTGGCTATCCAGTTGAACGATACGCACCCCGCGATTGGGATCGCGGAACTGATGAGAATCCTGGTAGACCTGGAAGGACTTTCCTGGGAAACCGCATGGGACATTACGGTACGGACCTTCGCCTACACGAACCACACGGTTCTTCCCGAAGCGTTGGAGAAATGGCCCGTAGACCTCTTCGGACGAGTACTGCCCCGGCATCTACAGATCGTGTACGACATTAACCATTTCTTTCTCGAAGATGTTTCCAAAAGATACCCGGGAGATTTCGGGAAACTGGAACGAATGTCCATCATCGAAGAAACCCATGGGAAAAAGGTACGGATGGCAAACCTGGCCATTATTGGGAGTCACTCGGTGAATGGAGTATCTGCCCTGCATACGGAAATCCTCAAGAAGGACCTTTTCAAGGATTTCTATGAGCTCTGGCCCGAAAAGTTCAACAATAAAACCAATGGAATCACCCCACGTAGGTGGCTCAAAGCCTGTAACCCCGATCTAGCAGAACTCATCACCAGTAGGATCGGTGATGGATGGGTAACAGATCTGGATCAATTGCGCAAACTCATTCCTCTGGCCGAAGATCCATCCTTTCGAAAGGAATGGCGAAAGGTAAAGCAGAAGAACAAGGACCGATTAACCGAATACATTCTGAAGAACAATAGCCTGGCTATAAATCCCCGTTCCATGTTCGACTGCCAGGTGAAACGGATCCACGAGTACAAACGACAACTCCTCAATGTCCTACACGTCATCGCCCTCTATAATCGAATCCGGGATGGAAAACGTAACGGTATCGTGCCCCGAACAGTGATCTTCGCAGGGAAGGCAGCTCCCGGCTACTTCATGGCGAAACTGATCATCCGCTTGATCAATGCTGTTGCGGACGTGGTAAATAACGACCCTGCCACAAAGGATCTATTACGGGTAGTGTTCCTGGCAAACTATGGAGTGAGTCTGGCGGAGAAACTAATTCCCGCGGCAGATCTCTCTGAACAGATCTCCACAGCGGGTACGGAAGCTTCGGGTACGGGAAACATGAAGTTCGCCTTGAACGGAGCGCTCACCATCGGCACATTGGATGGAGCGAACGTGGAAATCCGGGAAGAGGTGGGACCGGAGAATATTTTTATCTTTGGTCTTACCGCAGAAGAAGTGGCAGAAACGTGGCGAAAAGGGTACAATCCCTGGTACTACTACCACCGGGATCCAGAATTAAAGCGTGTCCTAGATATGATCCATGAAGGCTACTTTTCTCCCGACGAGCTAGGGCGATTCCGACCCATTACAGACTCCCTGTTACGGTATGGGGACACATACCGGTTACTGGCCGATTTTCGTTCGTATCTGGACACTCAGGAACAGGTATCCCGATTGTACAACGATCCGGAAGAATGGACGAAAAAGTCGATCCTCAACGTGGCCCAGATGGGTAAGTTCAGCAGTGATCGTACCATAAAGGAGTACGCGGAGGAGATCTGGAAAGCTCACCCTGTTCCCGTGACTCCACCCTCGAAAGGGACATAGAGAGAGTGGTGTGTGGGATGGAGCAGTAATTCTACTCCACCTCTACCCCTAACAGGTGTCCTAACCCTCGACCTATCAGAAAGGAGAGGGCCGCTACCCCTAGGCTGATAGCGACCATCTCTACGAATCGTTTTCTGAAATCCAAGTCCTTGGCAACCGACACATAGTAGTTGAACAGATAGATGATCAGTACTGCCATTCCCAGTGTGGCTCCCAAGGATCCATAAGGACTGGAAAGGATGAAATACGGGAGAATAAGACACAGTACGGTGAATACATACGCGATTCCGGTATAAATGGCCGATTTTAGAGCATGCTGATGGTTCGATTCTGCCTTAGTGGACAGGTATTCGGAAGCGGCCATGGAAAAAGAAGCGGCAATGCCGGTTACCAAGCCTGCCAGGGCTACCAGTCGATTGTTGGACAAGGCAAAGGTGAGACCTGCCAAGGTTCCCGTCAACTCCACCAGTGCATCGTTCAACCCTAGGACGATGGAACCTACGTACTGTAATCGCTCCTCCTCGATCATCCCCATCAGGGTGTTCTCATGAGCTTCCTCATCCTGGTACACCGCCTCCGCTTCCGGGATGATAGGGAGGATCTTCTCATAAGCGGCTTCGGCTCCTTCTTCCCCTTTCTCCATCAGTTTCAATCCAAAGGTGATTCCAAAGAGACGGCTTATCCAGTAATACTTGAAGATCTTCCATCGATTCGGTTTTACTTCAGTCCCCGTGATCCCTTTCCAGAAGTGGTAGTGCCGGTATTCATCAGCAGAGATCCGTTCCAGAACCTCACGGTTCTTTACATCCTTCTCTGCCCGGGATAGTCGAGCGTAGATGATGTGCTCGGTGATTTCATTCTCCTGGAACCCTTCCAGAATGGATTTTAGATTAGTATCTGCCAGTCTAGTGTCTGCCATGTCCCTTGGTGGTTCCAGGATGGTGGTGTTCCTCACACACTTCACCTGAATCGGCCAGTCGACCGGATAGATAATCCTGTACAGCTTGTTCCACCCGGCCAGTTGCTCCGCGAACTACCCGGATCCCATGTCCTTCCAGGACGCGTATAGCTCCGGGTCCGATCCCTCCCGTTAGAAGGACAGTGACCCCTTTCGCGGCCAGCACCGAGGCAAGGTCTGACCTGCACCCGCAACCGCCGGGTGATGGAAGGGTTTCCTGCGAAAGGATAATGCCTTGGGTACGGTCCACCTTAAACAAGGTGAACTTGTCGCAGTATCCGAAATGCTGATCCACTGCCCCATGTTCAGTCGTTGGTACGGCAATCGTCATAGTGTGTTCCTCCTCCAAGGGACGAATAGGTCCCCCCTGAATCTTTAGTATCTTCCCCAACAGCACAGCTTCGGCAAGTTTTCGATGGGCCTGTTGGATGATTCTCCCAAAGGTTTGCCTGGAAATCCCCATGGAACGAGCAGCCGCTTCCTGATATAGACCCTCATAGTCGGCTAGCCGTATGGCTTCCAACTCATCCAAGGTCAACTCCACATAATCAGAAGGCTCCCGGAAGCCACCCTCATGCATGGGCCGCTCCTGAGGGAATGGTGTGGTAGGATTAGAGCTTGACACCGTATGGTACACGGGAACAAACCAGGGAAGATTTCCCCGCATCCTAACTCGGCGGGGACAGTTTGGTCGTGGCATATCGCACCCTTTCAATTCTCACGTAGAGACGAGAGTAAGGATCTGTCGAAAAATTCCCTCCAGTTCGAGGGTTACCGTTTTCGGCACCATGGCATTGATCACCTGTTCCGAAACAATTAGCTCCCGGCTCCATGGAATGCTCCCCAACCGGGGGATAGACAAACGTTTTAATGCTTGCTCCGCTTCTTCCGATGCAAAGAGAGGAAACTCTTTCTGGCAATGGGGACAAATACCTTTCCCCATATTCTCCACGAATCCCAAGACAGGTACTCCCAGCTTAGCCGCCATCTGGATCGATTTAGATACGATCATGGAAACGAAATCCATAGGAGTAACCACAAATATCATGCCGTTCAATGGTAAATCCCTCATAGCCGTAAGCATCACATCGGAGGTTCCCGGTGGGAAATCTACCAAGAGGAGATCCAGCTCTCCCCAATCGGTGTCATTCCAGAACTGTTCCACCGCTTTCGAAAGGAGGGGTCCCCTCCAGATTACGGGAGTCCGTTCATCCTCAAGAAGTAAGTTTATGGAAAGGAGTTTAATTCCATCATCTGTTCTAGGGGGTAGGATTCTCCCATCCTCCATCTCTGCTTTTAGATCTTGAGCGCCTAAAAGACGGGGAATACTAGGCCCCGTAATGTCCGCATCGAGGATACCAACCTTCAAACCCTGCCCGATCGCTGTTTGTGCAAGTAACACGGTAATAGTAGACTTCCCTACCCCACCCTTGCCACTTGCCACGCCAAGAACATACTTGACCCCAACTCCGGTTTTTTTTGTTCCTTCTTCCATGAGAAGAATATATGAGCATATGCTAAAAAGATCAAGGTAAGTTCATCCGTATCCATCCGAAGAGATTGTATTTCCCAAAGATATTTACCATGATGAGGGAGACAACGGCCATTATTTTGATAAGGATATCGAGAGAGGGCCCTACCGTATCCTTCAAAGGATCCCCCACGGTATCTCCAATCACTGCTGCGGCATGCGCGTCCGAACCTTTCCCTCCATAATGACCATGCTCGATGTATTTCTTTGCGTTATCCCAAGCACCCCCCGCATTGGCTGTGTACAAGGCTAGCATGATGGCAGACAAAGTGGTGCCAATCAGAAGCCCCCCTACAAAGTCAGCCCCAAAGAGGAGTCCTGTTAAAATGGGAGTTAAGACGGCTATCCCCGCAGGAATCTTGATCTCACTCAATGCACCCGCAGAGGAGATTTCAATGCATTCTCTATAATTCGGTTTTGCTTCACCACTTAGTATCTTCGGATTCTCTTTGAATTGTCGACGAACCTCTTGCACCATCTTTCGGGCAGCTTTGGCTACCGCTTCTATCAGGATTCCCGAAAATAAAAACGGTAGAGAAGCTCCTATTACAGCTCCTGATAGGGTTAACGTGTTGATGATGTTTAAATTAAGAACGAACCCTTTCACATCCTCAGGAGAAGCCTGGGAGTAGAGGTATGAGGCAAAAAGGGACAGAGCGGCGAAGGCAGCCGATCCAATGGCAAATCCTTTCCCAATAGCAGCTGTAGTATTCCCCACGGAATCCAGATGATCGGTTATCTCCCTAACTTTAGGATCCAGTTTCGACATCTCACTGATCCCGCCAGCGTTGTCCGCAATCGGACCATAGGTGTCCACAGATACGGTTGCAACCACAAAAGAAAGCATCCCAATAGCAGCCATCGCTACCCCATACAGTCCCGCAATCAGGTTCGCGCCAATGATCGCCACGCCTAATACTACCACAGGAATTAGGGTGGACTTCATACCGAGGGCCATCCCTTCTGTAATGGTAAGGGCAGACCCTTCATGGGAAGCCGATGCCAGTATCCTCGTAGGGGAATAGTCGTAGCTAGTATAGTATTCGGCCAGGATACCAATGAGGATTCCACTTCCAATCCCTAGTACGGCCGCTACCCAAGGGGATATTCTTCCCAGCACAAAGCCTACACTGGAAAGATCCTCCCCCTGAAAATACACAAGGGTTAGAATGCCATTTCCCAAAAGCGTCAAACCCGCCGAAACCCAGGTGGAAATATTCAGTTCCCAGTGAGGTTTATCGGAAACTTTCTTGATTAGTAAGAATAGAATCCCCAAGATACAGGCGATAACCCCAATTGCTGCAAATAAGAGAGGATACAATATAAGTTTCGTAACGAGGGAGGGAGAAATGGGCAGGACAGAGCCTCTAGAGGTATGGTACATATAGGCCGCCAGTACAACAGAGGAAATTAAAGCCCCCACATAGCTTTCCAGCAGGTCGGCCCCCAACCCTGCCACGTCTCCCACGTTGTCTCCCACGTTGTCTGCAATGGTAGCGGGATTGCGCGGGTCATCTTCGGGAATATGAGCTTCCGTTTTTCCTACCAGGTCTGCTCCCATATCCGCCGCTTTCGTATAGATTCCCCCTCCTACTCGATCGAACATGGCAATGATAGAACAACCCAGAGCATAGCCAGATACGCTCATGGTGAAGGGAATGTAATTGATTCCGATCCAGTTAGTAGTCACGGTTAGCTGATCCGGTCTTGTCTGCCCGAGGAAGAATCCGAATATCCCATACACCAGGGCCAATCCCAAAAGGGCAAATCCCCCTACCGATAGACCCATCACACTTCCACCCTGAAAAGCGACTCTAAGGGTCTCCCCCATACTGAGGGTCACTCGAGCGGTGTTGGAGACGCGCACATTAGCCAACGTGGCGATCTTCATTCCAACCCACCCTGCGCTGCCACTCATGAAGGCTCCCAATAGAAAAGCCACACCAGTATACCAGGAAACAAGGAGTCCCAATAAAAGAGCTATGATCACTGCAATGGAAGCGATAATCCGATACTCATGTTGAATAAACGCATCCGCTCCCTCCTGGATGGCATGAGCGATCTCCTGCATTTGAGGGGTACCAGGGTCACGACGTTTTACTCCATAAAAATTGATGGAGGCAAACCCCAAAGCCCCTACCACTGCAATGATCACGATTCCCCACATAATCCTCTCCAAAATTGTATAAATATACGACTCCTGGAAAAATAGCATGACTTCAATGGATAGGCAAGTCAGCGTTAAGAAATTACTTTACACATGGCTGGGTAACCTTTACACTATCGGATTGGGAGGTCTGCATGGAGGTTTATTATTATCTAACCATTTTTCCCGTGGAAGCCCTTATTTCTTCTCAACTAACACCCATTCAATTCGGTTCCTACATGGCCACAGGCTCCAAGAAAGGTTCTTTTGAAAATATCGTGTTCATCGAAGTTGAGGGAGGATTTGGGGACTACTTCGATTGGAAGTATGCCAAAGAACACTGTGTTCCCCATAGTAATGGGAACCCTAAGAACTCACTCTACCTTTCCGTCTATCGAACGCTGGAGCATGTGCCACTCTCTGTTATGCGCTCCCTTTATCTTACAACTCGGGATGGACGTACCCTTCCGCTGGAAAAATCGGAGTTGAAAGAACATCCGGATAAACGGGAGTTCTGGGTATACCAAGAACTTTGTCCCATACGACCTCTAGCGGTAAGTGTGTTGGATCCTATCGACTTTTCTCGCTATATGACCGATCGAAATACAAAAACTTGGGTTCCCAAGATTGTGTTTACTGATTTAAAGGTGATAGACTTCTCCAATCCCGAAACCGGCAGTATTGGCCCCGCGTATGATCGGAACCTGGAGCACTTGCAAGATTGTATCCGTGCAGTGACGCAGCGCAAGAAAAAACCCAATAAAATCGTTGATCGTTCACACGTGGATCGGTTTTCCTATCAAATCATCGACAGAGGTATTTATGTGGGTGAAGGGGAAACTGTCCTTTTCTATCCGATGAAATCTCTTACCGAACTCAGACAACGGTACTATGATTGGGCCCGATCGGCTATGATCCTATAAATTATCTATTCCTCACTAGCCGGATCCCTACCCCCCGTTGACGGGTATGGGGGGGAAGACCCATCCGAGCGCTAACCGTCACGGAGCCCGCGTCGCTCATCCAGGTACCCCCCCGAACGCTCCGCGGGAGGGTAGGATCATCCAAGTCCTTTCCAAAGCTTTCTGAATTATAAGGAAGAAACACATTCCAACACCATTCGGCCACATTCCCGCTCATGTCATAGATACCTAACGCATTGGGCTCCAGCGTACCCGGAACTCCAGGCCCCGCTTCGGGAGGCAAATTGAATCGGGCAACGATTTCAGGTTTCTGAGCCCCCGAGAATCGGAATCCTCTGGTTTGCTTTCCCTCCCTCGCTGCGTACTCCCATTCCTCCTCCGTGGGAAGTCGGTACCCGGAGGCATTTCGATTCCAGAACACTCGATTACCCTCGATACGGTAAACGGGTTCAAGGCCGATTCTACGACTAAGAGTATTGCAGAAGGATACTGCTTCGAACCATGTGATGAAATCTACAGCTACTTCCAGGTCCTCCTCTGTGGAAAGGGAGGCTTCGAATAGCGATTTCCTTGCCTCTCGATGCATCACCCCCTCCATCGGCAGCGTTCCCATAACTTGACGCCACTCCTTACGAGTCACCTCTTTTGGGGAAATATAAAAATCGGAAACCTTCACCGAACGCACAGGCTTTTCATACTTAAAGCCAAAAGGATTCCCGATTAGATACTCTCCTCCTTGGACGTGGATGAATCCATCTATCGGGAGTCTTCCCTCTATGGATTTCGACGTTGGTTGAGGTTCTATCGAAGGACTCGATGATTCTTCCCGTATAGAAGGTATGGCAGGAAGAACCAATACGGGTACCGGTTCCGAAAGCCTGTTTTGGGGAGGAGGGGAATATTCCTTCGAAGGCAAAGAATCAGGGATGGGTTCGGCACTAGTCGTAGTTTCGGGTTCAGGCCAGGGGCTAGGTAAAGTCCGTTCTTGCGATCCTTTGATTCGAGAAGGGGTGCTTTCCGGAATAGGGGCCTCTCTCTTCGGAGAGGGGGGAGATATCAATCCTAGGGGGACGGGCGAGAGTTTTTGGCTCTTAGGTAAGTCTAGAATAGAACTCGTCGCGATCGAAGGGGTTTGTGCCGTTCTGCCGAACCTCTGTAAGTATCCCCCCAGGAGAAACCCAATTAGGAATCCGAAGATTAACACAGATAAAAACAGTACAGGCCCTTTCTTCTTCCAGAGGGTATGAAGCCGCTTTTTGAAAGCCTTCCTAAAAGCTTTATTGGCAGTTTTTCTCGAAGTCCTTTTTATGGTGCGACCCTGTACAGTAGGCATCTCACTTCCTGTTCTGCGTAAACTCCGTAAACTCTCCCTTAGGGATCACCCGCATACCCCGCCGCAAGGGAATGGCCGGAGGGGTTACTACCTCTGCAATCGAATAACTACCATGAACAGAGCGGATCTCCGCTTCGGCAACGAGGCGTTTTTCCACGAAAAGAATCTCCATCGTGACGGGGTGCTGGAGAACACTCCCTTCGTCATAGATGACGAATGCATCGTTTACGGCCACACCATCCTCCTGGGTATAATCGATTTTTACCATGGTATCCTGTACCTCCACCACGTACCCCTTAGAACCAGACGCGACGATCTCCGAAACGAATAACGATTCCTTCGCTTCCCGAACACCTAACTTCTCGAGTATCTGAATCATTTTCCCCAGTTCACCCTTTTCACTGTACACATTTACCAATAGCCACTGCGCTTCGATGCAGCGAGGTTCATACTCCAGTACGTTCATCGCTTCCTTCTCGGCTAATTCTAAATCGTTTTTCAAAAACGCCCGAACGGCAAAGTTCAAGTATCCCATCGTCCCCTCTCGATAACGGATCGTGATAGGATTGGCACTTTTCTTTACCCGTAAGGGAGGGATAGGAGAAGAAACAGAGGCAGCTTTGGAGGTCCCTTCCCCTGCCACATTCGATGCAGGAACATTTGGAGCACCCGCTGGCTTGGGGGAAGAAGCACAGGCAGTAAAGTAACCTAGCAAAAAAACCTGAACCAAACAAATGGACCATACTCGGTTCCAGAGCGACTTCATTGCGAATTCCTCCTTATTCGATGATCGATTCGACCGAATCATTGATCTGAATGAAACACCCCGTTTCTACCTTGTCTACCTTACACACAGTATGCTCATCCTCCAACTCGAGGACAGAGACCTCCGCTACCTGGGTTTTCTGTAACCCTATCACCCTGAAGCTGTTGAAATCCCTGATAGGGTTCCCTATTCGACACACCTTGAACCGCATCCGGGGTAGAACTCCTTGATTCTTACCCTTGTTGATCACGATGATATTTTCCCGAATATCCGACCTGTCGTTCCTCGTCAACGAAATTACGCTGGCTTTTATGGGGAATTGTTCGAGGAGCATTTTTGCCGCCAGATAGTAATCGATATCATAGGGGGCTTGGACGAACCCCGGTTTTATCATTTTAAAATATTTCAGAGCTTCGTCCACCTTACCTTCCCGATACGCGAGAAGACCTAAAGCGAATAAGGATTTGCTGTTGTGTTCATCATACGTGATGGAAAGATTGAAATACCGCTTGGCTGTTTCCAGCTCATCCCGCACGTAGAAACGGCTACCTAACTCTGCAAACAGGATGCTCTGTGTCAGATAATAGTTGATTCGAGACGACTCGGGATAGTAATTCTTCTGTTCTATCTTTTGGGGAATATCTAGAACGTGTCTCTCCTTGCTCACAGGTCTCATGGACTGGCAGGATCCAAAGATCCCCAGAATGAACACTAAAACAATGGCTATCTTCATGTTCCTCTTCCTCCTTTAGAAACTGATGCAGTATCCAACGCTAAATTGGACTCTCACGGGATCGAGTAACTTTTCCACTACCGTGTCTTGGGCGGTGCTTAAGGAAAATATTTCTCGGGAAAGTCCATACGCGTATCGTATGGAGAAGTCCAGGAACAAGTCATCAATGATGGGGACTCGAACCGGTTTCTTGGGTGGAGCCACAATATAGAACCAACGCACAGGAAAAAACCGGACTCCTGCCCCTAGTGAAACATCCAATAAGGCAATGGGACTCACCGAGAAATCCTCATCCATCGAGATATAAGCTGGTTCCAGGTCCACGCGGATATAGGGGGCTACGAAGTGACCAATGTCTCTAAGATCCTTAGGAAATCCCCGATACCCTAGATCGCTACCATTGAACGGATAGATGCGAAAGCCGAACGCGCCCGACAGCGTAGTGGAAAGCCAGGAGTATCGATAGTACCAAAAGCCAGACGCACTAACTGTCACTACATTGTTCAAGGGATAATCCACCGTTATCCCAGCCTGGTACGGGATCCATGGGTATAAATCCACCGATACTGTCATTTGCCCGAAGAGCGCATGCGTCCCGAGACAAAGCAACAGGATTACCAAGATGGTACACTGTTTCTTCATGTTCCCTCCTGAAGAAAGAATGAGTTTTTGTATAATGAGTGGTATTTTTTCGTACTAGAATCGATTTTTATTCAGCGCTTTTCAGATTTCAAGAGGAATTGTATATTTTTTTCTTGTTTCTACGCAGAGGTTACTGCTTGTAGGAGGATAGGACGTCCATTACTTCCTGGATGAACTTCTCCTCTGCGGGAGATTTGAGGTACGGGACATGCCCCGCGCCCTCGATGTATCGTACTTGGAAATCCGGTAACTTCGAACAGAGGAAGGGGATGGAATAGACGTAATCTACCACATCATCGTGGGTTCCCTGGAAAATCCACCCTTTTTGCGAAAGGATGGGGTAATCGGTTACTGTCTTTTCCCATTCCTCAAGCTTCTTTGCCCAGCGTAGAGGGAAGTACGGGATGGGAAACAGAGGGTCTTCCGCTGTACGACTTTTCCAATAGGGAATCGCCCAACTCGTGAGGGAAACGAGGGCCATGCTGAGTCGCCAATAGGCGGAACGAACCAGGGGAGATAGGAAGAGAACATAGTTGAAGGCGGAAGCCCGCTGTCTGTTGATGTCTTCACTTGCATGTGACCCTCTATACGGCGGCTCAACCCCTTGATGCAGCGGTCCTGCCAGAAGCGTCTCCGGTGTTTTTGTAGTAGAAGACATCTTCTGAGCCTCCAACTGCTGAACTTTAGCCTGCCGCACCAACTCTATCCAGAGGGCCGCTGCACCGGTCGAGTGCCCCATGCCTATCCACGGACGAGGAAAAGCGCCTTTTTCTGCCCATTCCAGCACTCGCCTTACTGCTTCGCCATACTGTAAAAAATCCTCAATATCCCCCCGAACACCACCGGAAAACCCATGGCCTGGCAAATCCAGCGCAATCACAACAAAACCTTCCTGGAGAATCTGCATTATTACGGAAGCCCAAGAACCACTATGGTCCAAATATCCGTGAACGAGGAACACTGTCCCTCGAACAATGTCCCGGCTAGATTCTTGAACCGAAGTAAAACTCGGCAGTCCCACCACCACACCGATGGGCGGTAGCGTGCGAGGAGTTGGGCTCCGAGAGGGTGACTGAGGATCGGCGGTTGAAACAGACTCATTAGCGCATAGGCCCTTATTAGCTGGTAGCGCCTCGGCCGGTTCTCTAGCAGAAAGCTCCTGAGTAGGCAGTAGACCCAACCGAGCCTTCCAGAAGGGAGAGATTCCTGGCACCTGTTCGAATCCATAGGTTCGTAAGTATAGGAGGGTCTCCGGTCCCACAGGCCCATCATTGCGTAGAAACTCCTCGTACCTAATGGGTAAGGGACCAATCTCTGCCCACAAGCGTTCCCTATAGGAGGAAGCGGGATCTACGGGGAGGGTAGTGGTACAGGAACTCATGAGAACACCGAGAAGAAGCATGGCGACAGCCAAATAGAGGATGGGTAAAAAAGGGCAGTTGCTTTTCATCAACAGTCCGCTACCGAAGGTGTATCGATCACCCCAACGTAGCTCCTTGGGTGTTCACATAGAGGGCATAGAGGGAGCGGCTAGCTGCCATGAAGAGCCGATTCCGGAACCTGCCCCCGAAACAGAGATTTGCGCACCGTTCCGGTAAAGCGATACGACCGATGGGTTTTCCGTCTGGGGTAAACACCATGACCCCGTCCAGTTCGTTCGAACCCATTCCCCAGCCACACCAGAGGTTCCCATCCACGTCACATCGGATACCATCCGGAGTGCCGGGCCCTGCATCGATCAACACCCGTTTGTTCGTCAGTTTCTTCCCCGAGGGATCCACATCATAGGCAAGGATCTTCCGGTTCGGTTTTCCCCGGGATTCCACCACATAGAGAACCCGTTCATCCGGAGAGAAGCAAAGACCATTGGGAGCCGCCACATCGTCGGCTACTACTGTAGCCTCTCCCGTCTCCGGATCTACCCGGTAAACATACTGGGGCAATTCCGGTGTAGCCTTGTATCCTTCGTAGTACCCCGCGATCCCAAAGATCGGATCGGTGAACCAGATGGACCCATCCTTCTTGACCACCACATCGTTGGGAGAGTTGAGCCGCTTCCCTTCATAGGAGTCGAGGATCACGGTGAGGGAACCATCGTACTCTGTGCGTACCACCCTCCGGCCCCCATGCTCGCAGGTTATAAGTCTACCCTGCCAGTCCCGGGTGTTCCCATTGGCAAAGTTGGACGGATTCCGGAACTCGGAAACAGTACCTGTTGCTTCGTCCCATCGTAGGATACGGTTGTTGGGAATGTCACTCCACAGTAGGTACCGACCGTCCCCAAACCAAACAGGGCCTTCCGCCCACCTGCACCCCGTGTAGAGACGTTCCACTGCGGCATTTTGGATCCGGTATTTAGAAAACCGTTCATCTAGCACGATCACGGCCGGATCCGGATACCGCGAGGGTTCCATCCATCCTGTCTCTTGGTTGAACTTACCTCGGGATTCGGTTCCCATACATCCTCCAAGGAATGAGATACTAGAAAGCTAATGCGGTTCACGGGTACGGTCAAGGCACTGTACCATTATAAAGCAACGCTAAAGATTGACGCTCAGGGGAACCTATCGTATCATTAGGAAGCATGAAAAAAGTATGGCCCCTTTTGCTGTTCTATTCCTTACTCATCTTTCCACAACGTGTTCACCTAGAGGCTCAAACACAAAAAAGACTCCTTCGAATTTCTTTGGAAAACACTCTCAACCATGTCCAAACACGAAACGTTTCCCGATTCGCAGAAACCTTGTCCAGGCGTCTACCCTCTATCCAAGTAGAGGTATATCCAGAAGCACAGCTATTCCGGGACCGAGACGCTCTCAACGCCGTCCATTCAGGAAAAGTAGAAATGGCTGTGCCGGGCACCTGGAATTTGGAACCCTTTCTGCCCGATCTTGGACTTCTCCTGCTCCCTTTCCTCTATGGAAGATCGGGGGGAGAGAACCACGCCCTTGTCGATGGTAGGGTAGGAGAAATCATCCAGCAAAAGCTTGAATCCCTGTACGATGTGCGTATACCGGGTCTCTGGATGGATCTAGGGCATGCCCATGTGTTCACCCTGACAAAGTCCATCGTTCGGATGGAAGACTTCAAGAACCTTCGGATCCGAGTAGCAGGAGGAAAGGCGAACGAACTTCGACTCATAGCGCTAGGTTCGTACGCGATTACCATTCCCTGGCCAGAACTCATCGAGCGCATACGGACTAGAATGGTTGAGGGTCTCCTAACCACTTATGAAACGGTTCGAAGCGCAGAATTATGGACCCACGGCGTCCGGTATGTGTTCGAAGACAACCAGTATTTCCCCATGTACATCCCCCTAGTCAGTCGTGTCTTCTGGGATACTCTAACGTTAGAGGAACGCTCGATGTTTCGTCTAGTGTGGAACGAACAAGCCCGAATCGAACGGGAGGAAGCTCTTGAGGCACAAGCAGCATCAAAGAAACTGTTCATCCAGAATGGTGGAAGCGTAACTGTACCATCTAAATCAGAACTTCACAGGATTCGTCAATCCCTGATGTCTGCCCAATCTAGTATCATCCAACAACTTCGGATCGATCCAGAACTGGTAGGATACGCGGAACAGGAGATAGGGCCTTGATCAAACGCAGCCGGCTCTTCTATTCCATAGGAGCCCTTATTCTATGGTATGTACTCCTGTTCCCCGTCTTTACCTATATTTCAAGGGAAAATAAAGAACATCTTTATTTGGGACTTCGACATGAGATGCTCACCTACATAAGAACCCTTTCCGAGTACATCAATTTCCATCTACAACAGTACGAACTTCTTCTGGAATTCCAATCAGATCTTTCGACCTTCGATAGCTTCCTTTCCATTCTTAGAAAAAATGTGATCCGTGTTCAGGAAACTAAGAATGTCCTCCTATTGAACGAAAGTTTCGAGATCACCCATTCATTGAATCCCATAGGTACTTTGGAAATGAATGTTGTACATTCCCTTCAGAAAGAACCCAGGCAACTGATAGGAGCCGTTCGCTATTTCCTCCTTCCTTTTGAAAAACAGGTTTATCTCCTTATCTGTAGAGGGAGAGTGGTTCTCATCCTTTCGTCTCTCCAGCTTCTGCCCGCACATTCTTTGTTCCCTCATCCCATCCAATGGATTTCTCTGGCGGACCCTAAACAAGGACAGAAGATTCTCTATGGTTTCCCATCCATAGAATCAGCGTCTGTGGAAGCTGAGGGAGCCATAAAAAGAGTGTTGGGTTCCTCGCAGGGAACTGGTATAGAGTTCTCTGACACCGTTCTGTTGGGATGGGATTCTATTCGCAATTTCCCCTTTAAACTACTCGTGGCTGTAAATATACAAGAAGTGATTATCCAAACCCAACGATTCAACATTCTCCTGTCTGTTGGGGGATACGCAGGAGCGACCCTGTTATTTTTCTTAGGATGGTTACTTGCTTTGTACAAAATAAGAACCCTTACCCAGGCAAGGGAACTCAGTATTAAGGAGACGATCCTTCGAGAAACTCACCATCGAATTAAAAATAACATCCAGACCATCAGTAGTCTCTTAGACCTGCAGCAGGAAACGGTAAACGATCCTAAGGTGAAGCAGTATTTTTCGTTGGCCTCTAGCCGACTTCGAGTCATCGCCCTATTGCATGAAGAATTGTATCGTCAGGACTCCCTCCATGATATAGACATAAAAGAGTACTGCGTGCACATTTTAGCCATTCTATCCCAGTTACATGATTTCCAGAACAAACAAATCTCATTGCAAACAGAGATCGATGATGATCTTTCCTTAGATCTGAAACGCGCTCAATCTTGTGGGTTTCTCTTGCACGAACTCGTCACCAACTCCCTAAAACACGCTTTCCCTCATGGAAAAGGGGGAATGATTCGAGTGGCAATTCGCAGAAAAGGTGACAAAATCCTCTTGTCCGTGGAGGATACCGGGATAGGATGGAGAGGGAACCTGGAAGAATCCTCTGGTCTAGGGCTAGTGATTATTCGGTCTATGGTACAGCAACTCAATGGAACCATCACTATGGATGGCACGGAAGGCATGAAGGTACGGGTGGCTTTTCCGGTTAAGGCTTAACTTTTCCGCCGATTCTCAAACAAGGATGCACTGTGTTCTTGAGATGGAGGTAGGTACTCGGTATTCACCCTTGTTAGGGAATGAAACATCCGAAGCTTCGCGTCCAGTTTCCCACCGGTAAGAATATCTAATCGTCGTTGGAACTCTTTCCGTTCCCCATCCGCTCCAAAGGAACAGGAACAGGTAACGTTGAGCCAGCCCTGGGATGCGGCGAACCGGCGAATACTTTCTTCCGGCACGAGGGCGAGCGGGCGGATCACCGTTACGGGAAACTTCCGATAGGTAAGTTTGGGAACCATCGTGGAGAGTTCCCCCTTGTTTACCATGTTCATCAGGAGGGTAGTGAGGATATCATCCAAATGGTGACCCAACGCGATTTTATTGTACCCTTGGGCAAGAGCATAGTGCATCAACTCGGTACGCCTCTGGGTGGCGCACCAATAGCAGTTCATTTCTTTACCAGGTTTCAGTCTCCCGATCACGGGAACATCCACTGTCTCGAGGGGAATCCCCCATTCTTGGTAAAGCTTTTCCAATGCCCGTTCCGCTTCCTTCGGCATCCCACCCCCTGGCACATCGGTACGAATGCGGAGGGCTTTTAGCTCGAACCGAGGGCCTTCCCACTGTAACCTTCGAGAAAGGGCCCAACTCAAGGTAGTGGAGTCCTTCCCGCCTGAGGCACCGATTAGGATCCG
>CAKZQO010000222.1 GCA_937140905.1 uncultured Spirochaeta sp. | reverse complement strand
ATCAAGACACGGGCCGCCTCGATGGAACGCATCCACCGGATCCCTCCTCCCGCGCGGACGATCTCGGGGGCCGAACATCCCATGTTGATATCGATTCCGAACCCAGGGATCCCATCGAGGTACTCGGAAGCTTTCCATAAGGACTCCGGATCCCCTCCCACCAACTGGTGTATCAGTTTCTCGGGCACGGGATCGGGCATCATGTAGTAGGATTCAAAGGGCCCTCCCGTTAAAAGGGAAGAGGCATTGATCATCTCCGAACCATACAAATCACACCCACCGAACTCTTCCAACAGGACCCGAAAGGCAGGGGTAGAGATCGTCGCCATGGGTGCAGCCACCAATACATCCTTGATACACACGGCCGACCGATAGTACTATCAAACCCACCATGGATGCAACACAGATCAAGAAAGAAGTCGGCTTCGCGGCTGCGGAAGAGTACGTAAAAAGTGGAATGAAAATCGGTCTGGGTACGGGTACTACGGCCATCTGGTGCGCTCGCCGGGTAGGAGAACTTTTAAAACAGGGGAAAATCACGAATATTCTGGCGGTTCCTACCAGTACTCAAACAGAACTGGAATGCCAGCAGCTGGGAATCCCCTTACGTTCCCTGAATGATCCAGATATCAATGGCGAATTGGATTTAGCTATCGATGGAGCGGATGAAGTAGATTCAGACCTCTGCCTCACCAAAGGAGGTGGAGGGGCTTTATTGATCGAGAAGATCGTGGCCTACGCGTCCAAACGGTTCATCGTGGTAATCGACACGACCAAGCTCGTCTCGCACCTAGGGATCACTTTCCCGATCCCCATCGAAGTTCTTCGGTTGGCTCGTGTCCCCGTGACCAAAGCTTGTGAAGCTCTGGGAGCCAAACCTGAGGTTCGAATGGGGGTGAAAAAAATGGGACCTGTAATTACCGATAATGGGAACCTGCTCCTGGATCTATCCTTTTCCAGTCCTTTCGATCCCAAACAGATGGAAAAGGAACTTTCCCTTATCCCGGGCGTGTTGGGGAATGGGATTTTCGCCCGCGTGCGACCCATCGTGATGGTTGGACATCCCAATGGAAGGATAGAAACCCTCCGATGAAACCCTTCTACACCGAACAGGATTTAGTCCTCAAACATACAGACATGGTCGGACTTCTCCACGACGTGCAATCCTACGGAATCCTGAATCCGGATCAGCGGAGCGCGTTGGTTCGTTTATTAGAAGAAGCCCGTTCCACGGGGGAACTAAAAGAGTTTCCCGACATGAACGCCCACGTCGGAGTAGATCGGGAAACGGGAGAGTTCCTACTGGTGATCCATGACGTGTACGATCCCCGAAACCTTCTTACCGTGTTATTCGATCGCCTCACATCGATCGAAGAAGAAGATCCCCAGAAAGACAAGGAACATGCCCTAACTCTGATCGAGTCCTACTTGGGAGTGATCGAAAAACGGGAACGGGTGAGCCTACAGGAAGTGAAACGAAAACTCATCCAGATCACCACCTCCATGAAAGAAACCATCGCTCTTTTCCAGGAGGATGAGTTTAGCGACAATGATCTAGATAAGCTATCCGAAGCGTTGGACAAAGCCTACTTCGAACCCCTGTCGGAGCTTTTGGAAGGGGTTCTCGTCACGATCGCGGGGAATTGATCTATGAAAGTAAGTATTTTACAACAACCAAAACCCATCCAGGAGATCCCCCCCTTTTTTTGTAAAAACCTCTCCATCCTCTTCACGGATATCGACGACACCCTAACGACCGACGGGCTTTTACCACCCTCTTCCTACACAGCCCTTTGGAAGCTAGTGGAATCTGGAATCCAAGTCGTTCCTGTAACCGGTAGACCCGCGGGATGGTGCGACCATATTGCCCGCATGTGGCCCGTAGCTGCCGTAATCGGAGAAAACGGGGCCTTCTACTTTGCCTACGATCGGAAAAAGCGAAAGATGCGTCGGGAGTACTTCGATTCCAAAGAAAAACGAAAAGAAGCAGAAGAAGGCCTTGCGCGAATCCGGGAAGAAGTGCTACAGCGGGTTCCGGGCGCTGCGGTGGCCGCGGACCAGCCCTTTCGCATCGCCGATTTAGCCATTGATTTTCGCGAGGATGTTAATCCTTTGGACGATGCGGAAATAGACGAGATCTGCCGGATCGCTAGAACTCATGGGGCGGTTTGCAAAGTTTCCAGTATTCACGTAAACATCTGGTACGGATCGTACGACAAGATCTCTTGCATCCGGGAATATCTGGAACGGGAAGGTGGAAAGCCCTTTTCCGAATGGAAAGATCGGATCCTCTTCATTGGCGATTCACCGAACGATGAACCGAGTTTTCAGCACTTCCCCGTTTCAGTGGGGGTGGCAAACATTCGAACCTTCCTGCCCAAGCTCCAGTATCCCCCGCGGTATATCACTTCCCTCGAGGGAGCGGAAGGGTTCGCCGAAGCGGCCGAATGGATCCTAAAGCAGAGGGGACTTTAGAGTCTTATTTCTTCCCCTTCCGTTTCCGTTTCTCCCGAGAAAGCTTGGGCGTAAAGGCCACTTTCGATCCCGCAGTGACGGGGGTTGGACCAAGGCTCGGTTTCGCCTCACCTCCCTGTTCGGTTCCAGAGACAGGGGCAGCAAACTTTGATTCTCCTACCTTTGAAGAATCAATATCTTGGGCCTCCGCTGATTCTTGGGTATCCAAAGATTCTTTTTCTAATGATATTTCTTCCTGAGAGGCACCAGCTGTCCTTTGTTCTTTTTTAACAGGGGAGTTACCTTCCCGTCTCTGTCTCCACTTTTCGCCCAATTTTTTCAATTCCAGCAAGACGGGAGAGGCGATAAAGATAGAGGAGTAGGTTCCCACTACGATTCCAACGATCACGTTGAGGGCGAAATACCGTACATCTCCACTCCCAAAGATGTACACGGCCAGAATCGCAATGATGGTCGTTAGAGAAGTGATGATGGTTCTGCTCAACGATTGGGTAATACTGGTATCGATAATCACAGGGAACTGAGTTTCCCGCATGAGACGAACATTTTCCCGGATCCGGTCGAATACCACGATCGTATCGTTGATAGAATACCCGATGATCGTGAGCACTGCCGCTACCGTAGCGGTGGAAACTTCCATCTGGGTGGCGCCGATAAAGCCGATCATGAACAGAGGGTCATGGATCGTTGCCGCGATAGCGGCTAACGCGTACGCAAGCTTGAACCGGAACCAGGCGTACAACATGATCAGTAACAGGGCAAATAACGTGAGGAACAAGGCCTGGGACGCGAGGTCCGAGGAGAATCGTGGCCCTACGTACTCGGTTTGAAGGATCTGGACCTTTCCTTCCCCAAATCTCTGGCCCAACGCTGCCCGGATCTTCCCTTCCACTTCGGTACTGAAGGTCTTGCTTTCCCCAACCTGTTTGACCTTGATGGCGTATTCCTGGTTAGAAGCATTCCCTATAGTTTGTATCTGGGGATTCTCTAGCGTCCCCAACGCAGATCGAACCACATCGATGGGAGCCTTCACAGAGGGGTCGATCTTTACCTGAATTCTAGCCCCTGCCTGGAAGTCTAACCCTAAATTAAAGCCCCCTCGCATTCCGGTGAGGGCGAATCCTGCCACAATCGCAACGAACGAGATGGCAAAGGCAAGGTATCGATATCGTAAAAACTGGATTACTTTCATGATGCCCGCAGCCTCCAGCTGATACTAAGCTTGTTAAACCCTACCACGTCGGTAAGAAAGTCGAAAATGAGCCTCGAGACAAAGAGAGCAGTGAACATGGATGTGATGATCCCCACCGAGAGGGTAACGGCGAATCCTTGGATAGGCCCTTTGCCCAACTGGGATAGGAACAGGGCCGCAATCAAGGTGGTAATATTCGCGTCCATGATGGTCCAGAACGCCTTGGAAAACCCTGCTTCTATGGCAGCTACTGCGGATTTACCCAGTCTGTATTCTTCCTTGATTCGTTCATAGATGATCACATTGGCATCCACCGCCATACCCACGGTAAGCACGATACCCGCGATACTCGTTAGAGTCAGGGTAAAGTTGAACACGGAGAGAATGGCAATCATGAAGAATACATTGAGTAGGAGGGCGATATCTGCAATCAACCCTGCTCCCAGATAATAGATCGCCATGAAGCCCACGACCAACAGGAATCCCCAAAAGCTCGCCTGCAACCCCGCCTGAATGGCGTCGGCTCCTAGGGTAGCACCCACCGCTTGCAGGTTGATGATTTCGAGATCCACCGGAAGGGCAGCCGTTCGCAGTACCAAAGCGATATTCTGGGCTTCCTCCTGGTTGAACCCCGTGATTCGTACCGATTCCCGGATAGCTTCCTGGATTCGAGCGTAGGCTTTCACCTTGTTGTCCATCACGATAGCCAGACTCTTTCCCTTGTACCGGTCCGTCAGTTTATAGAATTTGTCTCCCCCTTCTTTGTCCAACACGAAGTTCACCGTGGGCTGGTTGGTGATGGGATCCCGAGCCACCTGAGCGCTCTGAATATGGGAACCATCCAAACCGTTCTCCTGGATATCTTCCAGGATCACGATGTACCGTTCCAGTTGATCGATTCCGTACTTATCCTTCGTGTAGTATCCACGGATCACAGAACCGGGAGGGATGAAATCGACTTTGTACTTTGGATCTTCGGGAGTATATCCGGGGTTGGCCCGCTGGTACTCGATGAGTTTTGTCGTTGCCTCTTCATCCACGATATGGAAGTTAAGACTCCCTTTGCCCATGAGGAAAGCCCGTACCCGGTCAGGGTCCGCATCCCCGGGGATTTCGATGATGATGGTAGTATCGTCCGCCCCCCGGCGAATCTGCGGCTCGGTGACGCCGAACTGGTCGATCCTATTGTTTAGAATTTCCAATGCCCGGTTCATGGCATCCTGTCGTTCCTCAAGGGAAGGTTCGTGTCCCAAACGTCGTTTTAAGGATTCCATATCGGCTTGCAGCACCACAGTCATTCCACCGGAAAGGTCCAACCCCAATTGGAGAGAACGGCTTCGAAGATCCTTGAGGTCCATGATCTCCTTGCGGTAGTAGTTTTCTATTTCTGTGAAGAGTTCCCGTTCGTTCTTGAATCCTGCCAAAACCGTGGAAAGAGTCCATCGATCCGGTATGGATTTTTTTGAGATCTTGTAGTTCTGCTTTGCCCGATCGATCAGGAACAAATACGCTTCCGGAACCGATCCATTCGGATCCTTCGCTACCGCTTCCTTTAAGGTATCGAGGTCCTTCCTAGCCTTAGCTTGTGCGTACTCTCGGATCTGTTCGCGGGAACTACCTGCCAGGAGCTTTTTGTCCTGCGGGACCTGGAAATACCATACAAGGGTGGGATAGATGAAAGATACCCCCATCCCCACCAGGACGAGGATAATGATAAAGCGCAGTCTCTTACTCATGCTCTCAACTCCACTCGAAAATCTACCGCGAAGGATCCGCGGAGGCCTATTCCTTCTTTTCTGAAGAATCCGCTTCTAGTTTGTCCCCTTCCTGTTTATCCGGTTTCGCGGGACTCAGAACGGCTGCTACCGCTGTCTTGTTGAACTCGATCTTCGTGTTGTCGTCCACTTTAATGACAACCGCGTCGTCCTTCACCGACTGGATAGTTCCCCGGATTCCCCCGATTGTAACTACCCGATCCCCTTTCTTGAGGTTGGCTAGCATCTGCCGGGCTTCTTTCTGCTTCTTGTTCTGGGGACGAATAATGAGGAAGTAGAAAATGAGGAATACTAGGCCAAAGGTGATGAACGTGGTGGCTAATTGCCCACCCCCTCCAGCAGCCTGGAGCAAGGGAACATAGAAAGGTATTTGATTCATACTGGGTTCTCTTCCTTAATGGTTAGATTTTCCATAGAACCTATCATGGAACAGGGGGATAGTCAAGGCAAGGGAAAACAAACATCCCCTGGATCCTCCATGCCTGCGCCTTTACCGGGCTTCTCTTTTTCCCTATAATCCGCCTCATGAAGACCATTCAAGACAGGAAAGATTTCCTCTTAGGGTTGTTCATCGGATGTCTCATCCTCGCCAACACCCTGGGAACCAAAATAACCACCCTCTTTGGGGTACGGGTATCTGTGGGCATCTTCTTCATCCCGGTTCTGTTCCTGGTAACAGACATTATTTCTGAAGTGTTCGGGAAACGAGAAGCCCAAAAGTTCGTCACTATTTCGGTCATTCTCCTGCTCATCACCGTGGGGATGACGGCCCTCTGCATCGCCCTTCCTCCCAATCCCACCTGGGGGAATCAGACGGCGTACGCGTCCGTGTTTGGGGCCACTCTTCGAATGACGCTGGCCAGTATCGTGGCCTTCATCCTCAGTCAGTACCACGATGTGTGGGCCTTCGAGTTCTGGAAACAAAAAACGAAGGGGAAACACCTCTGGCTTCGAAACAACGCCAGTACCATCGTAAGTCAGTTGATCGACACCACGGTGTTCATGTTCCTAGCCTTCTATAAGATAAACCCCAAGTTTACGATAGGTTTCCTCATTACCTTGATCCTTCCCTACTGGCTTTTCAAAGTGGTGTTCGCCCTCCTCGATACCCCTTTCTGCTATCTCGGTGTCCGATGGCTACGGGGCGCATCAGGGAAAGAAGGACAAAATAGAACCGAGCCCTCTTCGAAAGTATCCCCCTCTAACCAACTTTTTACCTCTGGCGCAGGAGTAACTGATGCTCAATGATCCGCAGCAAGTTCACGCACAGGGCCATCCTCAAGCTGAACAACCCGTAGAACAACCCCTGTTTCAACCTGCCTATGATCCGCAGAAAAACCGTATCACTCCACCTAAAGAGTTAGCAGGGGGATACTGGTTCATGTTTCATAAGAGTAACCTGCTCCTTCCAAAGGGAAGTATTGTGGTGCCCGAGTCGAATCCTTACCAAACTCCCAGCGACCCTTCTTGGGCTCTGCCCTATATCCAGCGAATCTATTACTTCGGTACTTTAAATGGAAAACCCTGCTGGGCAGCTTACCTCGATCCCCCCGTGCGGAACCGTACTACGCAGGAACCTACGGGCTCCCATTCAGCATCCTCGCGACCTTCTCCTTCCCTTGATCAGGATTTCTCTTTGCCCCCCAGCTGGGAGGCCGTGAACCTACGAATGGCCTATGGGCGATTGAGCGCCGAAGAACTACAAGCCGCGAGGTTCGCTTCCCACCTCCTGTTCTGGGACCGGAACACCCGCTTCTGCGGAGTGTGCGGCGCGCCCACTACGGACAAGCCAGACGAACGGGCCAAACTCTGCACGGATCCCTCCTGTAACGCCGTGTTCTACCCCAAAATTTCACCTGCCGTTATAGTAGCCATCCTCGACAAGGACCGAATCCTTTTAGCCCACAACCGCAGGTTCGTGTCCAAGTTCTACAGTCTTATCGCTGGGTTCGTGGAAATCGGGGAAAGCCTGGAGGATTGCGTGCACCGGGAAGTTCGGGAAGAAGTAGGGGTGGAAGTAACGAATATACGGTATTTTGGCAGCCAACCCTGGCCTACCCCCGATTCCCTCATGATCGGCTTTCTAGCCGACTACGCGGGCGGGGAAGTCCAGATCCAGGACGATGAGCTACACGACGCCCGCTGGTTTAGTCCACCAGACATGCCCCAACTGCCCCCCAGTGATAGCATCGCCCGGAAAATCCTTCGCTGGTACGAAACCGAGTATGTACCCCTGATCCGGGGCAAGAGACGCTGAGAAAAGCGCCGCTCACTTAATTTCAAAAAAATCCTCATGCTTGAATCAAGGCTATCGAAAGAGTAGTATTATAACGCATGGGAGAAGAAAAAAGGAAATCCGCTGTTTCCTCTACTAAAATCGATCGCCTCGTAGACTCAGTAATCCAACTGATAGAATTCCAACAACAGTTTATCCACCAGTTGGAGCCTGTTTTGCAACTCCAGCGAAGCATGGAGCACAATTTCCAACTTCTAACCGCAGTAGAACGGCGTACTGAAGATCGGGTTGATCGTGTGGCCCAATACCTTGAAAAGCTGGCAGCAGCTCAGGCACGAACAGAGGTACGCCTAGAAGAACTCGCTACTGCTCAATCCCGTACGGAAGCGCGACTGGAAGAACTAGCGGCTGCCCAGGCTCACACTGAGCAACGCATGGCACAGATAGAACTCCGCATGGAGGAATTAGCTGCCGCCCAGGCCCGCACGGAAACGCGAC
>CAKZQO010000221.1 GCA_937140905.1 uncultured Spirochaeta sp. | reverse complement strand
CTCCTGGATAGTACACGGCATGGGAAGAGGAGTGAATGTTGAGGGCTTGATAGGGGAGTCCTTCCGCTTTCAGGGTCTTTTCCGCCAGTCCCGTGGCGGCCACGGTAAGATCGAACACCTTGGCAATAGCCGTTCCAATGGCTCCAGCATAGGTTTTCTGATTCCCAAAGATTATGTTGTCCGCAACGATCCTCCCCTGTTTGTTGGCTGGTCCTGCCAAATAGGTGAGGGTAGGTTTTCCCGTGATAGGATTGGGAAACTCAATCGCATCCCCCACTGCATAAATATCGGGATCTGATGTTTGCAGGTACTCGTTTACTTTGATTCCTCCTGTCGCTCCGATCTGGAGACCCGCTGTTTTGGCAAGCTTAGTATCCGGTCGAACCCCGATGGAGAGGAGAACGAAATCCGTTTCGATCTTCCGGCCACTCTTCAGGGTAACGATCAGGTGATCCCGTGTTCCTTCGAAGGAAGCAACCCCGTCGTTCAGGTAGAACTCCACCTCTTTTGTCTTCAGGTGTTGGTGAACCTCTGCCGCGATTTCGTAATCCACCACGTTCATCACCTGTTGAGCCATTTCTACAAGGATGACCTGTAGACCCCGGTTTCGGAAATTCTCCGCCATTTCAAGGCCGATGAAGCCTGCCCCCACGATCACTGCCCGTTTGGGTCGTTTCGTATCGATGAAACGCTTGATGGCATCCGTGTCTGTCACACTCCGGAGAGTGAAGATCCGTTCGTCCTGTATCCCTGGGATAGGGGGTTTCACGGGCTCGGCTCCGGGAGAAAGGACGAGCTTGTCATAGGATTCCCTGTATTCCTTTCCCGTGGAGAGGTCGGTGACAGATACCATTTTCGCGGTTCGATCGATCGAAGTGACTTCCGATTGTATTCGAACTTGTACATGGAAGTTTCTTTCGAAGGTTTCCTTGGTTACCACAAAGAGATTGTTTCGATCTTTAATCACTTCTCCGATATAGTAAGGCAGTCCGCAATTAGCGTAGGAAATATACCCTCCCCGTTCGAAGAGGAGGATCTCTACGTTTTCCGAGTTTCTGCGCACTCGTGCCGCCGTGGTAGCGCCTCCCGCAACCCCTCCGACAATCACAACTTTCATGAAGAACCTCCCAATAGATCTTCTTTTAACGATAAAAAGAGTATCATACAGTCTATGTATCAGTCAATGGTTATATAGATAATTTTTTATATACTAGTTTGCAAACTCAAGGTAGATTTTTCCAAAAGGATCGGTAAAATAGTAAATAAGGTGTGTAGATATAGAAGACGAATCATTCTATCGGTTTTCTCATTAACCCTTTTATCCATCCCCCTTGGAGGATTGCCACAGAAGAAGGTACTGATCCTCCATTCCTATAACATCGGCTATGTTTGGACAGACCTAATTGCGATGGGGATGCGCTCGGTGTTTCAGGAACATACCCGAGACATTGAGGTGTACGAAGAGTACTGTGACACCAAGCGGTACCCTCCGGATTTCGTGTTTCCCCACATTCGACAGCTCCTTTATTCCAAATACAGAGACAACCCTCCAGATCTAGTTCTCACTTCGGATGACAACGCCTTGGATTTCGCCATGGGTTTACGACCTGCAATCTTTCCCCAAGCACCCATCGTGTTCTGCGGAGTAAACTACTATCATCCCTACCGCTTGAGAGGAGAAAAGAACATAACAGGTATCGCGGAGAACTTTAACATTCCCCGAACCCTTGATCTGATTCTGACCCTGCACCCGAATCTTTCCTATATAGCGGTGGTTTCCGATTCCACGGAAACGGGCCGATACAACACGGCCCGTCTCATGCAGGTGATCTATGAGTATGAGAACAGGGTGGAGTTTCGGTTTTTCCTAGAACGAACCAAGGAAGAACTGGAAAAGGAACTTCGAGCCCTCCCCCCCAATGGAGCAGTGCTGAACCTATCCTTTTGGCGAGATCGGTCGGGGCGAGTTCTCACGTATCGGGAAAGTTTGTCCTTTTTAGCCGAAACCGCTCCTTGCCCGATCTACACGTTATGGGACTTTATGGTGAACTACGGTACCGTAGGAGGGTACGTTGCGGACGGCAAGATGCAGGGGAAGTTGGCGGCGGAGCTTTCCCTTCGGATACTTTCGGGAGAACCGGCAGATTCGATCCCTGTGGTTACCGAAAGCCCTAATTCCTACTATTTCGACTATCGCGCTCTGGAGCGATGGGGTATTCCTCTCGATGCATTACCGGATGGGAGTATCGTGCTGAATCGCCCAAAGGAATCCGTCTATCGGTTCGTATTATACTTCTGGATCGCCTTGCTTGTAGCCGGCGGGTTGGCATTCCTGGCAGTTATCTTTTTCCTTCAGCGAAGTCAGTTACAGCGGATGCTTAAGGAGCGGGAGATCCTCATCAAGGAGATCCATCATCGGGTAAAGAACAACCTGCAGGTGGTTTCGAGCCTTCTTAACCTTCAAAAGGATACCATGTTCGATCTTCGGGATGCGTCGTACTTAGAGAACTGCCGCACCCGGATCCAATCGATGGCTTTGATCCATGAGAACCTGTACCACTCTACGCATATGGACCGGATCCAGATCGAACCCTACTGTCGGGAGCTGTTTTCCCAGTTAGAACAGGCTTATAATCTGAGGGAGCGAAGAATTCAACTAGAAAGCAAAATAGAAAATATTCAACTAAGATTGAATGAATCCATTCCCTTTGGCCTGCTTCTGGTGGAACTCGTTTCCAATGCAATAAAGCACGGAGTATCGAAGGAAGGTGGGGAGATCTACGTGCATTGCGGACTAGTGAAAGGTGAGGATAGGGATTGGTTGAGCCTGGAAGTGAAGGATACGGGAAAAGGCTTTCCGGAAGGTTTCAATCCTAAAGAAGCGGAATCCCTAGGGCTACAGTTGATTCATTCCCTTGTGGATCAGCTTAATGGACGAATCGAATGGCGGAACGAGGGAGGTCTACGAACCATCGTTCAGTTTCCCTTACCTGTATAGCTTGAGGTTACCCATGGAAAGACTCTATTTCGATGCGAATGCCACCACACCCCTTCATCCAGAGGTGTATGGAAAAATCGAACCCTACCTTCGGGAGGAGTTTGGAAATCCCTCCAGCATCCATTATTGGGGGCAACGAGCGAGAAACGCCTTGGAAGAAGCTCGCTTTCAGGTAGCGGACTATCTCCGCTGTAGCCCTTTGGAAGTAGTATTCACGGGATCGGGTACGGAAGCGAATAACCTAGCCATTCTGGGTTTAGTGAGTCGCTTGGCAGAGCAGCGCGTGTCTTCTTTGAAGAACTTGGGGGGGCACTGCGTGGTTTCAGGGGTGGAACATAGTTCGGTGTTGGATCCCGTTAGATGGCTTGAAGGATGGGGAGTTGAGGTAACTTACATTCCAGCTGAAACGAATGGCAGGATCGATCCTAACCGAATAATTGATTCGATCCGGGAGGAGACCTTTCTTGTGTCCCTTATGCTGGTGAACAATGAAACGGGAGTGATCCAACCGGTCCATGAGGTGGGAAGGGTAACTCGGGAACGACGAATTCCTTTCCATGTGGATGCTATTCAGGGGGCTGGAAAGCTGCCAGTGATACCGGAGGAATTAGGGGCAGATCTCCTGACCCTGGCACCTCACAAGGCAGAGGGCCCGAAAGGAGTGGGGGTACTATTCATCCGCAGAGGTTGTAAGATCTCTCCTTTGATTCGGGGCGGTTCTTTGGATGGTGGGCTCCGAGGGGGTACCCATAACGTTCCTGCCATTGTGGGTTGTGGAGCAGCCTTTGCGAGGTTGGACGAGGAGTACCTAAAACAGGTAAGGGAAAAGGTCTCCTTACGAGATAGGTTCGAACGGGAATTGGAAAAACGGCTTATGGCGGAAGTGAACGGAAAAGGAGCCGAGCGTGTCTGGAACACCTCGAATGTTTCATTCCCGGGAGTAGCGTCGGATGTGCTTCTGGTCCGGTTGGATCAGGCAGGCATCGCAGCCTCCCGGGGATCCGCCTGTGCCGCTGGATCTACCAAACCATCTCATGTCCTTCTATCGATGGGGTTGGATAGGGCGCGGGTACTTTCCTCCATACGCTTCTCTTTCTTACCTTCTATCACAGAGCGAGAGGTAGATTTGGCAGTAGACATAATCGAAGAATGTGTGAAAGATCTACGAAAGTGAAGGGATGGGGAGTAAAGAAGGAATGGACGAAACATTGAGGCGAAGAATCAAAGAATTGAAACTCCAGCGCAACGCCGTGATCGTTGCCCACAACTATCAATTACCCGAGATCCAGGATCTAGCCGATTTCACGGGGGACAGTCTTGAGCTAAGCGTGAAGGCTGCTTCTCTCGATTGTGAGGTGCTGGTGTTCTGTGGAGTTCGGTTCATGGCAGAAACGGCAAAGATCCTTTCCCCTTCGAAAACGGTACTGTTCCCTGTGATGGAGGCGGGTTGTCCCATGGCGGATATGATCACAAGGGAAGAACTAGTTGCTTTCAAACAGGAACATCCGGGAGCGATCGCGGTTTGTTACGTAAATTCTACCGCAGAGGTGAAGGCGGAATGCGATATTGCGGTGACTTCTGCCAATGCGGCAAGGATCGTTTCCCAATTACCCCGGGAT
>CAKZQO010000220.1 GCA_937140905.1 uncultured Spirochaeta sp. | reverse complement strand
GCTTCCCAGCACGCCTGCTCCCACGTAAGCCACATCCAAGGTTTCCAATAGACCTTGGATGGTTCCATCTTCGCCATAGGTTCCGTGGAGGATGGGAAACACGATATCTACCGTAAGAAGGGAACCGTTACAGGCAAATCCTTCACCGGGAATGAGAAGCACTTTTCGACCGGGATCTTCCTGAATCGTAAGGGCTTCAATCCCTTTGGTAGCCACTAGGGAGGAGTATGATTCCGGCTGAAGATAGAATTTTCCTTCCTTTGTGATGCCCACCAAGAGCAGGTGGTACCGAGAGTGAAGATGAGTCACGATGGAAGCGGCAGAACGGAGGGAAACTTCATGCTCTCCTGATTTACCTCCATAGAGGATAAGCACCGTACGCATGGGAGGAGTATACCGGAAGGAATCCTCCTGTTCAACATCGACCGACCCTTGAATAGGAGATTTATTTCTTATACACTCCCCCCATTCCCATGGGTACCCAAGCAGTATGGATTCGCAGAAAATCGTAGTTCTTTTCGCTACTACCGATAAAGAGGAATTTTTTTCCTTTCAATCGATTGTTACAACCCAAGGCTACCCGTTTATCCTCCGGTATCCAGGCTCATTGGCAGAGGTGGATTCCCTTCTGCAGACAGGCCTTGTGGATGTGGTGGTGACGGATCTTACCTTTCAAAACGGTAGTTTCGCCGATTGGCTCTTCCTATGGCCTTTCCCATTCATCCTTTTAGCGGACTACAGCGACCGGGAAAGAATCGACGATATCATCAAAGATATGAGTTGTGGTTTCCTAATTCGAGATACGGAGAAAAGGCATTTGGAGGTCCTCCCTATCCTGTTGAAAAAAGTCGTTCGAGACCACGAGGCTAGGAAACGCCAAAGCATCGAACTTCAATTGAAAGAACAGCAGTATTTGGATTTGGTGCAAGCCCTCCCGGATGTGGTGTATTCGGTGGACGAGAATGGATACTTCACCTTCGTGAACGACGCGGTTCGAGAGTTTGGGTACGAACCCGTGGAACTCATCGGGAAGCACTTTTCTGTCTTACTGGAACCTGAGGAAGTTCCTCGGGTAAGCCGAAGCATTGTGTTGAAACACTACGAGGGGAAGGTGACAGGACCGACTCAAGCTCCTAAACTGTTTGACGAACGGAGAAGGGGACCCCGAAAAACAGTGGGTCTTGAGGTAAAGTTGAGGTTAAAAAAGAAAGAAGGGGGAATGATCCCTACGGAGGCGGGACAACGGATTGGAAGAATTACCTCCTATGGAGAAGTGGATGCGGCAGGATTCTTCGAACGGAAAGAGGGTACGGGAGTTAAACTGAAAGGTTCTGTGGGGATCATCCATGACATCACCCAACGAAAGGTAGAACAGGAACTCTTACAGGAGACGTTGAAGGAAAAAAACCTCCTACTGAAGGAAATCCACCACCGGGTAAAGAATAATCTTCAGATTATATCCAGCTTGTTGAACCTCCAGAGGAGATACATCAAGGACCCCGAAGACGCAAAACTGTTCCTCGACAGTCAAATGCAGGTGCGCTCCATGGCTCTCGTTCACGAACACCTCTATCAATCGGACCGTATTTCCCGGATCGATATGCAATCCTATTTACGAACCCTATGCGATAACCTCTTCGAAGCTTATGGAGCCTATACACAAGGGGTACACCTCGATTTTCAAGTGGAAGAGGTAGCCTTCGAAATCAGTACCGCTACACCCTTGGGATTGTTGGTGAACGAATTGGTTTCCAATAGTTTGAAGTACGCTTTCCCTGGACAACGGGGAGGGAATATTTCCATCCAGTTGAATACCACATCGGATACTTGCGTGTTAGTGGTGAAGGATGATGGGGTAGGTCTTCCGGAAAATTTTCAGTTAGACCGATCCGATACCCTCGGATACCAATTGATCGTAGCGCTAGTGGAGCAGTTGGAGGGAACCATGGAAACTCTACCCCAGAAGGGCACTGCGTACCGAATCTCTTTCCCTTACCGTTCCCGATAACCAAATTCCTCAAGAATGGATGCTGCTATTTCAATCTCGTCCCAGGGAATGGGTCCGGAAGAAAGGATGATACTGCTTTCGTGGCCTTTCCCTAGAAGCAGAACAGTGTCCTTAGGCAGGGCTTTCCGAAAGGCTATCTGGATCGCCTCCCTTCGATCGGGAATTAGGAATAGATCCTTGCCCCTGGTTTTCCCTCCACATCCCTTGGCAATGTCTTCGAGGATCTTCATCGGGTCCTCTAACCGGGGGTCCTCGTTGGTGAGAATGATAAGATCCGCATACCGAGAAGCAATTTCTCCCTGCATGGGCCGCTTTTCTAGATCCCGTTCCCCTGCAGAGCCAAACACCGCAATGAGCCTTCCGGGGGTAAACTTCCGTACCTGGGGAAAGAGTTTTTCGAAAGCACCAGGGGTATGGGCGTAATCCACCAGAACCGAAAAGGGTTGACCCTTTTGGACGGGAGTCATTCTTCCCCGAACTCCCTTTAGCTGCTTCACCAGAGGGCTAAGGGATAGAGGCGATACTCCCTCGATCCGGGATACCGTGAGAAGGGCCGCTAAAACATTCTCTATGTTGAATACCCCTGGAAGGGGAATCCTGCAGGGAACCGAAGAATCCTGCTCGTGGAGCTGGAAGGAGTTCCCCTCTAGATCCGATTCGATGTGGGTGGCGAATAGATCCGCCTCTGAACTTTGGAGGCTGTAGGAATACAGGGGAACCTTGCAATGTTCCCTCACGTAGCTGTAGCTTTTATCATCCCTATTGGTTACTCCAAAGGCAGGGCACCCTTTGGCCATGCTTCGGGGTAGAGAAAGGGAGCGAAAGAGGTTTGTCTTATCACTTAGATAGTGTTCCCAACTCCCATGGAACTCGAGGTGTTCGTGAGTTACGTTGGTCAGGACTCCCACATCGAACTCTACGTCCAGAAGCCGGGAAGTGCGGTGAGAAAGACCATGGGAAGTAGCTTCCACAATGGCGAACTCCTTCCCCGAATCTCGCATCGTGGCCAATACCTCCTGAATGATCGGTGCTTCGGGGGTTGACTGCCGTAGGGGATTCTTTTCCAAGGTTCCTCCCGTGAGGAGGGAAACGGTGGAAAGGAGTCCGCTCTTTTTCTGCAATAGTTCCAGGAGCTGGTGGATATAGTAAACAGTGGAACTTTTCCCATCCGTTCCCGTGACTCCGATGACCTTGAGGGATCGACTGGGAAACCGGTACAGGGCGGCGGATAAGCGGGACATGGCTTTTCTGGGATCCTCCACCTGTAGGTACACCACCCCGTCCAATAAAGAGGAAGGCATGTTCCTACAGAGGATCGCCACTGCACCGGCTCTAATCGCGTCTTCGATATACCGATGCCCATCCGTGTGTACCCCTTCTAAAGCGCAGAAGAGGTAGCCAAGTTTCACGGCCCGGGAATCGTAGGCGATCCCTCGTACAAAGGGATCGCTTCTGCCCACTCTTCTTACTTCTTTTAGAGAAGACAAGAGGACCGAGAGGGGTGTTTCCACTTCACTTGGCATGGATTCGTTACCGTCCTCCGGGAGAATAGAGATATTTAAAGTAGTTCATGTCAGTGGTAAGGGTTTTCCGGAAATTGGGTACCACGGTCCGGTAGGATTCGATGGACCTCCAGAACTCGAAGAAGTCCGGATCCCTCCCGTAGGCATCAGCGTAGATCCGGGCAGCTAATGCATCCGCTTCTCCTTTGATCTTTTCCGACTCCTCGTATGCCTTGGACAGGATGGATCGGCGTTCGTTCTCCAATTTTCCCAACCACTCCTTCTTCTTTCCTTCCCCAAAGGACCGATAGGCCTGGGCGATCTGGTTTCGTTCCTTGATCATTCGGTTGTACACGCTTTCCGTCAAATCGTCCGAATAACGGATCTGCCGAATGATGATGTCGATTACGTCGATTCCGAAGTCTGGGACGATCTGCTTGGCTGCGGCGAGCATTTCTTCCGATAGAGCTCTTCGGCCTTTCTGAATGTTTTCCTGCTGAACCCGAGTGCGGGTGAACTCTGCCATTTGCCGTAGGTTTTCCACATCCTCCTGGGAAGCTTCGGTGGAGGCAAGATACTCGGTGCGTTTCAATTGGTTGATCAAGTTGGTACTTCGCACGGCCTCCCGGAGAAAATTCGCCGCGATCGTAGTGCGAACGATAGAATCGATGATATCGTCCAACCTGCTATAAGCTCGCTCCATTGTTGTGATGGAGGCATAGAACTTCTTTGGATCCACGATTCGCCATCGAGCCGTAACATCTACCCAGATGAACTGGTTTTCCTTCGTGGGTACCCGTTGGGGTTCTCCATCCCAAGGAAGGATCTTTTTCGAGTAGGTAACCACGTTGTCGATCAAAGGCATTTTGAACTTGAGCCCCGCACTAGTTTCCACCTTCACGATCTGACCAAAACGGATCACGAGGGCTTGTTCACCCTCTTCCACGATGAAAAAGGGGCCCATAAGAAGGAGGATCCCCAGTACGAGGGCGCTAACCACGAGTACGGTAATCGTGTTTTTCATCGGGAGCCTCCTTGTCCTTCGGTTAGGTTCTTTAATGGAAGGAAATTCCGAAGATTCTTGTCGATCAATTCCACGTTCTTTT
>CAKZQO010000219.1 GCA_937140905.1 uncultured Spirochaeta sp. | reverse complement strand
ACCCCCTGTATTCGATTTCCCTCGGCAGTAAAAAGAAAGTTCACCACCGTGTCCTGGAATAGGGTCAAACCCTTCTGGAGTTCGAGGGTATGTTTGGCCAATGCGGCGTAGAGGGCTTTGTCGGCTTGGGCTCGGGGTGCTTGTACAGCCGGCCCCCGACTCTTGTTCAACACCCGAAACTGGATCATGGAAGCATCGATCAGTAGACCCATCTCCCCCCCTAGTGCATCTACTTCCCGTACTAGATTCCCTTTGGATAATCCCCCTATCGCAGGGTTACAGGACATCTTGCCTATACAGTCGAGGTTTTGGGTGATGAGGAGAGTTGTACATCCCATTCGGGCAGAGGCTAAAGATGCCTCGATTCCCGCATGACCTCCTCCAATGACAATCACATCAAAATCCATGGGGTTGATTATACGTATCCGAAGGACTTATTGCTATGGGATTCATTTCCCCACACAGAACCGAGAAAACATGCGGGATAACATCTCCTCGGTAGTGATCTCTCCGGTTAATTCTCCCATTGCTTGCAAGGCATCCTGAATATCCATCGCTACTACATCGAGGGGAAGACGTCTTGCGATGCCGTGCTGGAACCTCACGAGGGCATGTTTACAACGCTCTAACAGTTCCTTTTGGCGATCCGATTCAATCAGTACTTCTTCGGTTCCTCCCTGTAAACCTTCCTTCAGCCTCGATTCTATCTCTTTCGATAATCGATCAAAGCCTTCTCCTGTCAGGGCGCTGACACCTATCTGCGTTTGGGCCTCAGGCTGGTTGTACCATCCCTTATAAAGATCGATCTTGGTATACACCCGAAGCACTCGGTTTCCCAACCGATCAAGGAACCGTTCTTCCTCTTCGGTTAAAATCGGCTCCGTGCAATCGATCAGGAAAAGGACCAGCGCGCAGGACTCGATGAGGGAAAGGCTCCGTTTTACTCCCTCCGCTTCAATGGGGTCCAGAGAGGTCCGTATCCCCGCCGTATCGTAGAGCCTCACCGGGATCCCTCCGATAGAAACGGTAGCTTCGATGTAGTCTCGAGTGGTTCCATGAATTTCCGATACGATGGAACGTTCTTCCCGAAGGAAGCGATTGAACAGACTCGATTTCCCCACGTTGGTTCTTCCTGCCAACGCTATTTGAACCCCTTCTTGGTACAGTTTCCCCTCTCGATACGTTTGAAGTAGACGATCTATGGAATCCATGCAGTACTGGATGGACTCTTGGGGGATCGAAAAAGAAGGAGCATCCTCCTCAGGATAATCGAGCTGGATTTCAATCGATGTTTGGAGATCTAGAAGAGCGGAACGGATACCCTTTAAAGTTTTTTCCAGCGCTCCCTCAAGGCGATGGAGGGCAAGTAGGTGAGCTTTCTGGGTTTTTGCGGTTACAATTTCATGGACTGCTTCTGCCCGGGTTAGATCCATCTTCCCATGCATGAAGGATCTATAGGTGAACTCTCCAGGTTCCGCAGGCCTGAAACCTACATTCCGTAAGGTCTCCAGTATGGATCGTATGCCAGGCAGGCTACCATGACAGTATATTTCCGCGCTATCTTCCCCCGTGTAACTATGGGGGGCCCGGAATACGGCAACCATTACTTCATCGATGGGCTCTCCCGTTTCGCTCGATATAAGGAACCCGTGATGGAGGCGTCCTCCTTTACTATTCTTTAGTGACTCTGGCTTGGAAAAGATCTTCGAGATCAATTCGATAGATTCTTCACCCGAAGTTCGAATTACCGCGAGAGCACTGGTTCCCCAGGGTGTGGCCAGGGCACAGATTGGGTCACCCAAATCGTAAGAACGAATCCGTTTTTGCATGGGATGAGAGTACATAATTTTACAGAATTTTTACACCCGGTGCGTGAATTTTTAACCCCATTTTATACCCTTTTCGGTACATTGTACTCGGAATTGTTGGGAAGCAGGAAAAAACACTGCTTCATCGTAGAAAGCTATATCGTAACTAGGAGGTTACTATGATCGGTGCATTCACAGCAAGGCTAATCGTTGCGGCTTCGGCCATTGTGATTACTGCAACCTTGGTGGGACTCTTCAAATTGGCGGAACACATCCTTGCGGCTAGCCGAAAGCCGAAGCTCGGCCAGGAACCGGCACTAACTCATGCGGAGTAGGAGGAGGGTATGAATTTTGCAACTATCCTTGAGTGGGTACTCTCACTGGCCGGTGGGATTCTTCTGGCGAGATGGATCGTAAAAGTGGTCCGGATAGCCGAAGAAGCTAGGGAGTTCTACAAGAAGCAGAACCCCGATTCCTTTGTGGGGATTACCGAATAGAAGTTTCGGATCCCTCACCATAAAAGAGCCGGTTCCATTGCGAAAAGGTCTGGGTTTGTTCAAGCCCAGACCTTTTTATTTGTACCCTGAAGCTTGTGGGGAGGGAGAGGCCTTTCATCTAGGATGAACTGAGGACAGTACCCATTCACTACCCATTGGGGAGGAGCGCCCTACATCCGGCTCCACCTTCGCCAACCCTTCGCCAGGCACAACCCCGCGAAGAAGAACCTTCGCTGGGTAAAGGAGCGTCCAGCCGACGGGGTTCCGCTTGCCTCTATCCCCTCTACTTCGCCCCTCAACCCCGCTCTACCAGCCGATTGTCCTCTTTTCCCTTCGCTTAAATCGTAACTCTTCGAAGAAAAATAGCAACAATTCGAATGCAGCCTTTTCTCTTAGGCCGTTAACTGGAAGGAGAAAATTCATTCTTTAGAGGAGGTCAGATCTATGTGTATAAAGAACAAACTATTCTTCTTTGCTGTTCTCTTTCTAGGGGGGATTGTGTTGGTGTTTGGGGTTGGAACGAAAGAGACAAAAAAAGAAGGCGGCCCATCCTTCAAGCTGCTCGTGGGCATGGTCGTCACTGAAAACGATCCCATGTTCAAAGGGGCCATGGAACTGAAGAAAAATGTGGAGGCCAAGACAGGAGGGAAGATACAGATCGAAGTGTATCCGAGTTCCCAGCTGGGGGATACGAAGGATATGCAGGAACAGGTCAAGGCAGGAGCCAATATCGCAGTCATAACCGATGCGGCTCGTCTCGCCGAGAGCGTCCCGGCAGTGGGTATCCTGGGAGCGCCCTATATCGTGGACAATTTCGAACAAGGCCGTAAGTTGGTGACATCGTCGCTGTTCAAAGGATGGACTGACGAACTGGCTGCGAAACATGGATATCGGGTCCTATCCTTCAATTGGTACCAGGGTGCTCGACATTTCCTCACGAACAAACCCATACGCACGCCGGAAGATTTGAAAGGTCTTCGAATCCGCACTCCGGGTGCCACCGTGTGGCAGGAAACGATCCGAGCTATGGGAGCTAGCCCAACGGCTCTAGCCTGGGCAGAAGTGTACCCTGGAATCCAACAGAAGGTGATAGATGGGGCCGAAGCACAGTTTCCCGCTGTGGTTGGTGCCCGCTTGTACGAGGTAGTCAAATACATCACGAAAACAGGCCACTTCCAACTCATTACTCCTCTCGTGTGCAGCGAGACATGGTTCAAGAAACTACCCAAGGAGTATCAGGACATTCTATTGGAGGAAGCGTTGAAAGCAGGGGATTTTGCCTCGAAACTCACCATCGATGGGCTTGCAGAGAACGAAAGGTTCATGAAGTCTCAGGGAGTAACCATCAGTGAAGTTGACATTACACCCTTCAAGAAGGCCTGTGACACAGTTTACGACAAGATCCAGGGGTACCGAACACTGAAACAACAGGTCGAACAGGTTCTAACTAACTAATACTCTTAGAGATGAAACCGGGAGCCCAAGAGGGCTCCCGAATTATTTATAGCTCAGAGGAGATTTATGAAGAGTGTTGATCCTCTTATTACCAAGTTGGAAAAGAAAGTTTGTCAGATATTTCTCATCTTCATCATTCTGTTCGTATTTTGTGCTGCCTTACTACGATGGTTTGGGTATCCCCTGGTGTGGTCGATAGATCTAGCTCAACTATTGTTCGTTTGGGTGTGTTTCTTGGGAGCAGATCTTGCGTTGCAACAAGATAAACATATAGGGGTAGATATCTTGGTTCGGATGTTTCCCGAGAAAGTTCAGCATACTCTCTATCCACCCTTGATAGGAGCAATTATCCTGTTTCTTGCTGTGGTGGGATGGTATGGCGGGTATCTGGCCATCATCAATTACAGACGACAGTTCAGTGGCCTGGAATTGAGTTACTCGTGGGCGACGGCTAGCGTTCCAGTGGGCTCCCTATTGATGATTCGGACCCTGGTAAAAAAAATCGTGAAACTAATCAGGAGATGAGTATGGTATTGGTAAGCATCGCGTTCTTTGTTCTATTGCTTTTGAACATGCCCCTGGCCTTTACCATTGGTATTTCCAGTATCCTCTTTTTCGTGGGGAATCCTGATTTGCCCCTCACCATAC
>CAKZQO010000218.1 GCA_937140905.1 uncultured Spirochaeta sp. | reverse complement strand
CACCACCTTGCACGTTCCCCGCTACGAAATGGGAGTGCGAGCGGTAGACATGATCACCCGGATGGAGGAACCCATGCTAGGCGAAAAAATCCTCTTCACTCCTTATTTGATGGAACGAAAATCTGTTGCATCTCCTATAGGAGGCATAGCCTTATGAGTACGTCGTCTCGCTCACTTACCATCGACTGCCAATCCCACGTGTTTCCCCCTCCGTACGCGGAACTCCTCACGAAAAACCAAGGTTGGGTACGAGTCGAAAAGACTTCGGGAAGCTTCAAGATCCAATACGGGAATCTTCAAACCTTCCTATTGAACCTGGAGTCTTACGATCCCCAAAAGAAGATTCAGGATATGGATCGAGGGGGAATCGACCTCAGTATCATCAGCGTCAACATCCCGGGACCGGAAGCGTTGGATACGGACATAGCTCTCGAAGCCGCTCGACTCTGTAACGACGCGATTGGGGATATCTGCGACCAGCATAAGGATCGGTTTCGCGGCCTAGCCGTCCTTCCCTTACAACTGAGCTCGGATCAATACCTAGCCGAATACAGCAGGGCTATTCATTCCCTCCACTTATCGGGAGTTGTGCTCTATTCCCACATCGGGGGAAAGCCGGTAGACCACCCCGATCTCGAACCCCTCTACACCCAAGCGGAGCGGGACGGGATCCCCCTGGTAATTCATCCCACGGTTCCTTTCTGGGGCGAGGTGGTGAAGGACTATAGCATGATTCCCATGGTCGGCCTTATGGTAGACCATTCCATTGCCATGCTACGCCTGATCCTTTCGGGCGTTCTGGAACGACACCCGAACCTCTTGATCGTGCATCCCCACTGCGGGGGAGTGATTCCCTACCTCATGCCGCGGATCGAGGAACAAACCGAGGTCAAGAAACGGGGCCGCGACCATATTCGAAAACCTCCGGGGGACTACTACAAGAAGGTGTACCTGGACCTCGTGTCCCCTTCCCCCTTACCCATGGAGTACGTGCTTAGGTTCCATCCGGAAAACCGGCTACTTTTCGGAAGCGACCATCCCTGGGTTAGCATCCAACTGTTCAAACAGATGGTGGAAACCCTTCCGGTAGAAGAACAAACGAAACGTCGGATTTTGGGGGAGAACGCGAAAGAGTTGTTCCGCCTGTAGGTTTCTTAAGGGCTACCGCTTACTATCTTTTTCCAACGCTACATCACCCTCTTTTAACCCCTCCGTAGCGATAGCCCCAATTTCCTCTTGCTTCTGTTCAGTCCCCTTTCAACCTTGTTCGGGCCCCTTGCTATTACAATTCCGAACTCTACCGCCCTCTTCCCTTGTCCCTTGCTCTGGGGTACATTTGTACCATGAACTTGCGCTACTGTGATTTAGGTCGAGTTCCCTATAAAGAAGCCTGGGACCTTCAAGAATCGTTTCGCACGCAACGGATCGAAGGCCGTATCCCCGATACCCTCCTCCTTTTGGAACACCCGCCGGTCATCACCCTAGGCCGACGAGCCTCGGAGGGAGACATTCTCCTCGACTTCGAAAAGCTGCGCAGCCTGGGGGTGGAAGTGATCCGGATCGACCGGGGGGGAGAGGTAACCTACCATGGGCCCGGCCAACTGGTAGGGTACCTGATCTTCCATCTATCGGTGACCCAAGGGAGCGTGAAACGGTTCGTGTACCTCCTGGAAGAAGCCTTGATCCTGACCCTTTCCCACTGGGGAATCGAAGCTCACCGCCATCCGGCGCACCGGGGAGTATGGGTTGGCACCGAGAAGATCGCCGCCCTTGGCCTTTCCGTTTCCCATCAGGTCACTACCCACGGGTTCGCCCTGAACGTCTCTCCCGACCTCACCGCTTTCCGGTGGATCGTTCCCTGCGGTATCAAGGAAGCGGGGGTTACTTCCATGGAAAGGCTCCTGAAGCGCCCCGTGAAGATCGAAGAAGTGAAACTGATCGTGCTGCAAGAGTTGATCGAGACCTTTGGTTTTACCGATTCGATTCCCCTAGAGATCCCCGATATAGAGGGCTCCGCCCTAAAAGACCATCCATCGAACGGGGTTGCCTTAAACCCGTCAGGCCCTTCGATAACGATGGAAGGTTTTCAAGAGCCTCGCGCGGCCAAAGAAATACCTGCACCCTCCGAAACCTCTCATTATAGGAGTTCAGATGTCTAGTTCCCCTCTTCGCAAGCCCGAATGGTTGAAAGTACCCCTTCGAAGCGGAACGGAACTTACCACCGTGCAGTCCGTGTTGAGCCGGTACTTCTTGCACACGGTCTGTAAGGAAGCCAATTGCCCCAACCGGATGGAGTGTTACAGTCGTAAGACGGCCACCTTCCTTATCCTAGGCCCCCTCTGTACCCGAAATTGTACTTTCTGTAATGTTACCCCCGGCGCCCCCGCGCCGCCGGACCCAAAGGAGCCGGAGCGCGTGCTTCAAGCGGTGCGGGAACTAGGGCTTCGCTACGTGGTGATCACTTCCGTAACGCGGGACGACCTGAGCGATGGAGGGGCGTCTCACTTCGCCCGTACCGTTCGCCTCATAAAGAACCAATTGCCAGGCACCCGGGTCGAGGTTCTGATCCCTGACTTCCAGGGGAACCCAGAAGCGTTACGGGTTGTTCTCGACGCGGGGCCTGACGTGTTGAACCACAACGTGGAGACTGTCCCCCGCTTCTACCCGGAAGTGAGACCCCAGGCAGACTACACCCGAAGTCTCGAACTCCTCCGCAGGGCAAAGGAGTACGCGGTACAACTCGCGAGAGCGGAACAGAATCCGGCTCACCAGACAACCCATAACCTGTCAAGTATTGTCGCCGAGGGCCAGACGTCGGGAGACCTGTCCCAACCTCATTCCACGTTTCAGTCAGCCAGCGGCCCGTCCCATGATCATCCCCTAATCTACCCATCAACGCCCCGTGGCCCCCTAAGGGAGGGAACCCTTCGCACCAAGTCGGGCATCATGGTGGGACTAGGGGAAACCGAATCCGAGGTGGTAGCGGTCCTTCGCGACCTTAGTGCCGTGGGCTGCGACTACCTCACCATCGGCCAGTACCTTGCCCCTTCCCGGAACCATCATCCCGTGGTGGAATACGTGACTCCCCAGCAGTTCTCCCGGTACCGGGACATCGCCCTGGAACTAGGATTTTTGGGTGTCGCCTCAGGTCCCTTTGTCCGAAGTTCCTACCACGCGGCAGAAATGGCGGGGGAAAGGGCGCATTGAGCAGTTAAAGAGAGTGCATTCTATATTCTACCTGAATCCGTATAAAAAATAAGTAACCCAAGCCCAACTCTCTGGGGTATAATAGGTTAGCTAAAAAACTTACTACATCCAGGAGGTGAAGCTTGGATTACATCATTGATTCTACCACAGAACAGCTCCACAGCACAGGAGGCCTCGCCTTAGCGGGAAAGATTTTTGAACGTATCCAACTGGGAACGGACGAAACAGGAAGAACCTTGAAGCATCCCTACATCCTCCGTGCCGTAGCAGGGTTATTTGTACAGGGTCGCACTCGGTATGAGGAGATAGGGCTGTTTCGAGAGGATCCTCTGTTCTAACAGAGTCTGGGACTGCCGTTTGTACCTGCCCCGGAAACGCTACGGCTGTACCTGGAGCAGATGGGGGACCAACAGGGGAAGGTAGCTCAGGCGGTGCACGGCGCCAATCAACGGCTCCTCCAACGCGCCCCTCTGACTCCGGTGGAAGGGAAAGCGAATAGGTATCTACCCCTGGATATCGATACCACGGTGTTGGACAATTCCAAAAGTCATAAGGAAGGGGTGAGTCGAACCTACCGCAGGTAGACGGCTACCATCCGATCCTAAGCTACCTGGGAGCGGAAGGATACATCCTGACGGGAGAACTGCTGGAAGGGAAACAACACTGCCAGAAGGGCACTCCGGAGTTCCTCCGCCGCACCCTTTCGGTGGCAAAGGAGCTCGCAAGAGGCACTCCGCTGGTGGTACGGATGGACGCGGGACACGACGCGCGGGAGACCCTGCGGGTGTTGGAACAGTCGGGAGAGTTCTTTGTGGTGAAACGCAATCCCCGAAGGGAAAATCCCTACGAGTGGATAGAGGTGGTCCAGAGAGAAGGCGAGGTAACCGTGCAGGATGCCCAGAAGACCTTGTATCGGGGAGTGCGGAGGTATCTTCAAGCCACCGAAACTCCTTCCCCTATATCGGTGGTGTACGAGGTGACGGTACGGCATCAATCGGAAGACGGCATCCCGTTACTGGTAGAGGAGGTGGAGGTACAGAGTTTTTGGACGAACCTTCCCGAACGCCCGGAAGAAGTGCTTCGGCTCTACCAGGAGCACCCGGAGCAGTTTCACAGCGAGTTAAAAACCGACATGAATGTCGAACGGCTACCGTCCAGGAAGTTCGCGGTGAACGTGATGCTGTTCCAGCTGGCACTCCTTGCCTACAACGCCCTCCGATTCCTGGGGCAACGGGCAATAGAAATAGAACAGCTCCTGCCGTAAAAGACCGGTAGCCTACAGAAGCGGTTACGGAAAGTGATGGATGACCTGGTACGGATAGCGGTGAAGGTGGTGCGTCACGCGAAGAGGATCTACCTGAAGCTGTGGCAGAAGAACCCCTGGGCACCCTGTGTTCAGTATCTGTACGGAGTATGTGCTCGTCTCTAAACACTCTTTGCCAAATAGCTTCTTACTGCCGCTCGTTCTACCACTGATAGGGAATCTTTGTCCCGTTCCCCACGGAAATCCACGTTTCAGGCACAATTGCAGCTAGAAAAAGCGCTTTCGTTAGGGTAGATCGTGATGGTTCGCCCTTTTGTTACCATCGGTACCTATAAAAACGAGCCTTTTTAGAGGAGTAAGTCACTCTTACGGTAACGGAAGTGGTTTTTTATACGGATTCAGGTTCTATGTTAAGGAGTTGCATACAGTAAAGCCATGGGGGTAGATATATGATAGATGACAGCTACTTTATGGCTCCTTGGGGCTTTTCCAACGCTTTCAACCGCTTTTTCACCTATCGTAACTCCTCTATCTACTGCCTTTCCTGCTTCAGCTTAAACCGCACCCAATGGTTGGTATCTCGAGGACTGTAGTGCGGTCTATAACTTAAGTCCGTTTATCCAGCCCTCTTCCCTGCATTATACCGATCCCCTTCCACACCGTCTTCAAGGTGGTGCCATGCTTTCGGACTATGAGCACTAACCACTTCTCATAGACCTCTCTAACAGCATCTCGGATCTTATTTCATAGGAGTCTTTTATCTTCTTCAAGATACTTGTATGTTTATACACATGTACGATCATCTAAGCACTAAGGTGAACCCATTTGTCAAAACAAAATTAGCGCTCTCTATCTGTTGATCAATAAGTATATACTTCACATTTCCAATCGTAAAAAGTCTTTCATTCATCTCAATTACATCATTTAAAGAATTTACTACTCCTTTAAATCTTGAACGTAATACACTAAGAAAAAAGTTTTCATAATCTTGATGTACTGAAGAAATAGCAGGTATATCAAGAGTTTCAATCCCATAGTATGTAAAATGGAATGTAAGATAATAGCCTTTAAGCCTTGTGGTTGGGAAAAAACTTGTCCTATTACCCATGGGTAGGAAAAAAGAGGTTCCAGTTCTAAAAATTTCATTTTGTTTTTCTTTAAAAAGAAAATCTACAACTTCATCTTTTTTATAAAATTCTTCTGTCTTTATGTAACTTTTTGAGATATAAAAAGAATTAATACTAAAAATATCTACTATATTTAAAAATATAAATGCTAATGTAACGGCTAGTTTTACTTTTTCATTTTGAGCATATTTAGAAGCAATTAATACACCAAACAAACTCAAGATTAAAAAGATCCCCATTCTTAAGATAGAAAAAAGTATGTTTAAAACCGCTCTATCTGTAAGCATGGCATTATTGCCAAGTTTTTTTGAAATAGAATAAGAAATATCAGCCGACGAAATCATTACAAAAAATAAAGTTAGTAAAGAAATTATAAAAAATACTCCAAGAATTTTTATAAAATTATTAACAAACTTATTTTTAGATTCCTCCCCAATAATTTTAAACAGATTTTCAAACCCAAGAGTGGCAAGAATAGAAAAACAAAAAGCAGCTATCCCTAAAAACTTTGCAGGGGCCCTAAAATTAGACATCAGTGGAAGTTTATAAAAAAGCCAGAAGAAAGGCTTACCAGGCCAATATCTTCCAAACGAAAGTAAAAGCAAAACTAAACCACTCCAAAAGAAAAACTTTGCCCTTTCATCCTTTTTGTAAGAAAGTATGCCACCTATTATCGCAAAAAGAACAACAAAAAAACCTATGGCTTCATTATTCCCTGCAAAAGGCTTTTCCCCCCAATATGGTCCCTTTGAATCACCACTTATCATACCGTGAAAGCCAAAAGCCAAACTATCAATAAGCTCAAAAGGATGAAAAGACCAGCTTGTTGCAAAATCATACTTTTCAATATCACTTTTTGTTTCAATGTTGGTTTGTTGTAATGCCTGTCTTCCTTTCAGTATACCAAGCCATGTGGGAATAGAACTTCCAAAAACGAAAAGAGCTAAAGCAGCAATTAAAATCAAAATACCTATCTTTCCCCACAAATATTTAGATAAAAAAATTTCTTTAAATCTTTTACCT
>CAKZQO010000217.1 GCA_937140905.1 uncultured Spirochaeta sp. | reverse complement strand
GAATTGAAAGAAACTTCCTCCCCTTTGAATCGAATGATCCCCGCATCCGCTTTGTATAGCCCGATGGCCACTTTCATCAGGGTGGACTTTCCCGCACCGTTTTCCCCCATTACGCCATGAACAGTGCCAGGTTTGACTCGGAGGTCTACACCTTTCAGAGCATGCACACCGGGAAAGTGTTTGTGAATACCGATCATCTCTAGGACGTACTGATTCACTTTACCCCCTTTCGGTTATTAGATTTCCTTGCACTGAAAAAGAACAGGGGCTTGGACATCCCAAGCCCCTGGAAGGGCGCGTTACTTCTTATACTTAGTATAGTTCTCTTTCGTGACCGGTTCGAAGGGGATTTCTACGAATTTCGGAACCTGTTCGCCTTTGATGAGCTTCAAAGCTGCCTGTACTCCCCCTCGCCCCTGGGCTCCGCCGTTCTGGAACACGGTCATGTCCAACCGGCCTTCTTCGATGAACTTGAGGGCGTCAGAGGTAGCATCCACACCCGTGACTACTACCTTGTTCTTCATCTTCTTTTCTTCCAGAACGAGAACGGCTCCAATGGCCATTTCATCATTGTTGGCAATGATCGCGTCGATCTTGTCTCCACTCGCTAGCCAGTTTTCCACTACCGCCACGGCTTCCGGCCTCTGGAAGTTTGCCGTCTGTTCGCGGATCACTTTAATGCCGGGGTATTTTGCCAGTTCATCCTTTGTTCCCTTGGTCCGTCCAATCTGGGGCGCAGACCCAAGAGAGCCTAAGAGAATGGCCACGTTCCCTTTCCCATTGAGTTTCTTTGCCACGAAATCGGCCTGCAGCTTGCCCGCTACCTCTTCGGGCGAGGCTACGGCTACCACCTTAGCCCCTTGCAGAGCGTCATCGTTGGGTTTGCGGTTCACGTATACGAGGGGAATCTTCGCGTCGTTACAAAGTTTGGTAATCCGGGGAGCGATCGTCTGGTCGATCACATGGATCAGGATGGCATCGACCTTCTGAGTGATGAAATTCTCAACTTGTTTGATCTGCTCGTTAGGATCCCGTTTCCCATCCATCGCGATGACTTCTGCGCCCACCTTGGTTGCTTCATCCTTCAGTTGATCCAACAAGTACCTCATGAACACGTCGTTGAAGTCCTCGATGGTTACCCCTAGGCGGATCTTCTTTGCCGCCCCGGTTTCCTTGGATCCGCCGGCAAAGAGCAGGGATCCAGCCACTAGGAGTAGGACCAGAACACCAAGTACCTTTTTCATACAGCCTCCTCATTAGTAAGTCTCCGTTTGCAAACTGCAAACGTTTGCATTGTCAGGTAGACAGAACCCTCTACTGTACTGAAGAGGTTCGATTGTCTCCTGATGTCACTAATGATAAGGGGTGGAAGTGGAGTTGTCAAATAGTTTTTTTGTCACTATACAGATCCAATGGCTCTTAAGTTTTTTTCTGGGGATACGATCTTTTCGAGACCCTTCCGATCTACCTGGGAACTCCTTTCGGAAACCACATCCTTCATCAACATGCGGGAAGATGCAGATCAGTATCAAGACACTTTGCGGAAATGGAGACGGAGACTTCAGGAAGGTTCTCGGGATCCAGAGATCCAAAGACAGGTTCGGGAGGAAATTGTGGCGGTTAGAAAATCCTTTCGTCAGAGTGGGTACGATGTGTCCCTTGGATCTCTCGACATACAGTGCGATGGATTTCGTAACGAAACATCGCTAAATGAAGGATACAAACGGATCGTCATCCTGATCGCTGACCAGGAGGTATTCTATGAAGTTGGCGAAGGAAATCATTTGGATTTATGGGAAGCATTAGAACGGAAGACCCGGAAATTGACTCTTCGGGGAAACCGTGAATATCACCACCTGTGGTACCTATGGAAAGAGAGAATACTGATTCTTTCCGGAGCAGATTCCGAACCTAAAGAAGCCTTTGATCGATTTTGTAAAATAGTGGAAACCAAGAAGTTGTTTCTATTGTCGGCATTGAAGAAGTTGCGGTAAACTGTTCACGCGGAGGCACTATGAGATTACCTATACCTAAAACAGAAGATGATCTGGATCTCCTTCTTTCGCGACCGGATGAGGAACTATCCGATTTCTTGGGAAGATGGAAAGGGGATATCCTCATTCTGGGGATAGGAGGCAAGATAGGAGTTACGCTGGGAATGGCTGCGGTTCGAGCCACCCGTGAAGGAGGGGTGAATCGAAAAATCTATGGGGTTTCCCGTTTTACCGATCAAAGGAGTTTGGAAAAATTGAAACGGATCGGGGTAGAGACGATTCCCTGCGATCTTTTAGACCGAAAAGCGGTAGAAAGCCTTCCCGATGCTCCCAATGTCATTTTTATGGCGGGAAAGAAGTTCGGCACCGAAGGGGCCGAAGAGCTTACCTGGGCTATGAATACGATAGTGCCTACCTACGTGGCCGAACGGTACCGAGAAAGCCGAATCGTCGTGTATTCCACCGGCTGCGTGTACGATTTCCTACCCCCCGCTTCGGGAGGTGCGGTGGAGACGGATCCTGTAAACCCCCATGGGGATTATGCCCAGTCCGCCTTAGGTAGAGAACGGGTATTCCAGTTCTTCAGTAAAAAGTTCCATACCCCCGTGTGCATCCTTCGTCTAAACTACGCCATCGACCTGCGATATGGGGTTCTGCGAGACATCGCGGACCGGGTATGGAGGGAGGAACCCATCCCGCTTGCGGTGGGGAATTTCAACTGCATCTGGCAAGGAGATGTGATCCGACAGACCTTGCTTTCTTTCCCCTTCTGTTCTTCTCCTCCGCGGATTCTCAATATCACGGGGCCCGAAACAGTATCCGTGCGCTGGGTAGCTCTCGAGTTCGGTAAACGATTTGGAAAGACTCCTCGTTTCGAGGGTGACGAGGGGGACCGAATGTACTTGAGTAATGCGGGAGTGTCGGCCTCCCTCTTTGGGTACCCGAAAGTTACCCTGGTAGAAATGATCGAGTTGGTAGCACGGTGGGTTGCGGATGGCGGAACTTCTTTGGGGAAACCTACCCATTTCGAGGTAGTGGACGGAAAGTTTTAATTAGGAGGTTTCATGCATATTCAGAATCTTCCAAGTGAAGTTCTTACAACCCTTCGGGAAGGTACGGTGATTCCTGCCATACCTCTTGCACTGGATGCTCGAAGGCAGTACGACCCGAGGAGGCAGAAGGCTCTGGTGCGGTACTACCTGGATGCAGGGGCAGGGGGGCTAGCCGTAGGAGTCCATACCACCCAGTTCGAGATTCGAGATCCAAAGTTCGATCTATTCGAACCTGTACTTTCATCAGTTTCCCGCCTGATGGACGAACATGCCCCAAAAAGGGGGATTCATCCCATAAAGATTGGTGGCATCTGTGGCAGGACGGATCAAGCTCTCAAGGAGGCAGAGTTTTTACGAACTCATGGCTACCATGCGGGGCTCTTAAGTCTTTCGGCCTTTCCCAATGATCCCATCGAGACTCTTTTGGATCATTGTCGAAAGGTAGCGGAGGTGCTTCCTCTCTTTGGGTTCTACCTGCAACCTTCCGTAGGAGGGAGGATTCTCCCGTACGAGTTCTGGCTCAAGTTTGCCGAAATCGAGAATGTAGTGGGAATCAAGATAGCCCCCTTCAACCGGTACCAGACCCTAGACGTGGTTCGAGCCGTCTGCGATTCCGGCCGGGAGCAAGAAATCGCGCTCTACACGGGAAACGACGATCATATCTTACTCGATTTAGTGACCGAGTACCGAATACAACGATTTCGTGGGTCAGGGAGAGAAGGGAGGGTTCGCATTGTCGGCGGTCTTCTTGGACAATGGAGTGTGTGGACGAAGAAGGCTGTGGAGCATCACCGTTGGGCCCGAGAATTGGCTAGATCGAATTCCGCTATTCCCCAGGAATACCTTACTCTTGCGGAAGAGCTTACCGATGCGAACGGAGCGATTTTCGACGTAGCCAACCGGTTCGCCGGTTGCATCGCGGGTATCCATGAGGTCCTTCGTCGCCAGGGATTCCTGGAAGGGACTTGGTGTTTGAATCCAAAAGAAACCCTCTCACTGGGCCAGGCTGAAGAGATCAGCCGTATCTATCGTTCATATCCCCACTTAACGGATGATGCATTTGTGCAAGAACACCTGTCCGAATGGTTAACCTAGGATAGGGGTTTACAAGAACTTGGTTCGAAAGGGCGGGCCTCTTTGAAAAGAGGCCCCAATACAGGTCTGCTAACGAGAAATTTCGCCTTTCTAATCTGTCGCTTTTCTACGGAAGATCCCTTTTATTGCGCCCATGAGGTTCCGGAACCACACGGTTCGGTTCACAATAACGAACACGGTTACCAGGAAAATAGCCAGGCAGATTGGTCGAGTAAAGAAGGGAACCAAACTTCCATTGGATAGGACTAGGGAACGACGAAGGTTCTTGTCTAAGATGTCTCCCAGGATAATCCCCAGCACCATGGGTGCCATGGGGTACTCCATTTCCCTGAGGATGAAACCGAGAAGGCCGAACACGATCATGACCCCCACATCAAACAATCGGGCTTGTAGTGCGAAAGAGCCGACCACGCAGAGAACGAAGATGATGGGCATCAGTTTCTGTCTTGGGATGAGAAGAACCTTTACCAGGGACTTCACCATTGAGAGTCCCAACACATACATGGCGATCGTTGCCAGTAATACCATCGCCACTACCTCATAGATGAAGGTGGGGAACTCTACCAGAATCAAAGGTCCTGGACGAATGCCGTGGATTAGCATGGCTCCCAGTAGAACAGCTGCCGGAGCCGAACCAGGGATGGCAAGGGTGAGAACGGGTATGATGGCGCCGGGTACACAAGCGTTGTTGCCCGTTTCAGCAGCAAGAAGCCCTTCCACGTTTCCTTTCCCAAAGGTCCCTCGTACATCTGGGGGGGCGGATCGTTTGGTCAAGTCGTAGGAAACCCAGGCTGCAATGTCCTCTCCTACCCCGGGGATTGCGCCGATGAAGGTTCCTATTTTTTTTTTCAAGCAGAAGACGGCATACGAGATCTGATCGTGACTGGAGTTCAGACGTGTGCTCTTCCGATC
>CAKZQO010000216.1 GCA_937140905.1 uncultured Spirochaeta sp. | reverse complement strand
TGTTGGGAATGTTCTTTTATTTAAACAGTAAGATTGATCGGAAGTTGCAGATCCATCAAATCGTGGCGAAAGCTAGAAAGGAACTAAGCGGTATTCTTGTAGAATTGAACCATGCTACAGAACGAAACGTGGCACTGGTGGAAGATCGGATCCAACAGGCAAAGAAAACCCTCGAAGCTATAGATAAACGGTTGGCCGTATTACATCGAGAAATGGAAAAAAAAATACCCCCTACCTACCATTCTGTACTCCAGAAACAGGAAACTGTTATCGAGCAAGTAGGCTCGAAAGAGGAAAAACGGAAAGAGTCTACCAAAGGAGAGGTGCTAGATTTGTATAATAAAGGAATCTCTCCTTCCCTTATTGCTGCAAGATTGGGAACTACTATTGGGGAAGTAGAATTGATTATTTCCCTCCAAGATCGAAAAGAAAGAGAATCATACAATCATGAAAATACAAAACAAAGCTGAATTGAAGACTTTATTTCATCAGGATGGGAAAAAAGCCCTGGAAGGGATTGCCCGATTGTTTGCCTATATGGACCAAAAAAAGTGGAATCCTAGTTTGGCGAACGAAGTCTTTCAATCGATACATTCTTTGAAATCCGAAGCTTCTTTCCTGGGATACGCGAAAGTAGTGGCCGATGCGGAACGGATGGAAGAGCAGCTTTCCCAATTTCGCAAAGCTCTTCCTACAGAAAAAGAATGGAAGTATTTCCAACAGTTATACCTAACTTTGGAAGCAGATCTAGGTACCATACTTAGGGGAGTAGAGCTAGAGCTATCTCCAGCGTATGAGCCCCAGCTAGGTAATCTTAGGGATTTCGAAAAGGTCCTCCTGAAGGAAGCAAAAGTTAGAGGGGAAGCGTTGTACCGGATCGATGCAGAAGTGGAAGATGGGGAAGCGATGCCCTATCCGAGATTATATCTATTAATCAATACCTTGGAATTGCAAACGCACGTTCTTAGAATAACTCCTTCATTGGAGACTTTACAAAAGGAAAAATCGAAGAGTTGCTCCTTAATGATTACATCCGCTGCACCTCTCGATCAAATCAAGGCCTGGGTGCAAATAAACGGGCTTAAGAAAGTCACCATTCAACCCCTAAGAATCGAAGATTTCATTGGAGGATTAGAGTCTTCTTCGGAAGGGCGAGCGAGTTCTCCCCTGTTTCGTTATCGAAGAGTTCCTGAAAGAATGCATACCCTATCTTCCTACTTCTTTCAGATCCAGGAGCTTATCGCAAGCTGTATGGGGGATAGGGATGACCCCTTGAAACAAACCTTGCTGGAAGGAATTGTTCAACAATCAGGAGTCTCTGTCGATCTTTTGCTGAAAAAAGCTTCGCAGATAGTGACAGATTTGGCTCCCCAATTGGGCAAGGAGGTTGTATTTCAAGGGGTCGACCAGGGCAATGCTGATAGTGATCAGATGAAGATACCCTACCGTGCCTTCGAAGGTCTAAACATGATATTGAACCATCTTCTTCGGAATGCGGTTGATCATGGCATCGAATCTTCGGAAGAACGAAAGAAAGCCGGAAAACCATCCTATGGAACTATTAGTCTGACCTTCGAGCGGAGGGGTTCTCTCTATTCGATTCGGGTTCGAGATGATGGGAAAGGGATAGATCAAGAGGAAATTCTTTCGAAGAGTCGGGACAATAAGACGAAGAGGGAAGAATTGAAAGAAAAGGATCTTCTTTCCCTCCTGGTTCAAGGAGGGGTGAGCACGAAGGTATCTGAGGTTTCCGGGCGAGGGATAGGATTACAGGCCGTGCATACCATTGTTGAAAACTTGGGCGCTTCCCTTAGCATGGATACAGCATCGGGGAAAGGAACCCTATTTGAGGTGAAGTTTGATCTTCTTTCACTGAAGCATCCAGTGTTTCCCTGTAAGCAGGGCAATAGGATGTTTTATGTACCGAAAGTTTTAGTGGAGGAATTGTTCCCTCTTTCTACACAATCCATACGTCTTGAGGGAGATCGGAAGGTGTATCCCATGAGAGGAAGGGAGCTTCCAGTGAAAGTATTGAGTTCTAACGCAGAAACGAAGGGAGGAATAGGAATCCTACTGAATCTCTGGGAACAGCAAGGAGTGCTTTGGACAGAAACTGTTGGAGAGGAGACATGGGTCCCTCCTCAAACGTTGAAAAAGGATGTATCAGAGATTATCTCTTTCTTATACGCGTAAAAAAAAAAAAACGGTAAGCCTGGACGTCGATTTGCATACCGTCTAGAGAGTAGTGAAAGACCCTCCACTAGAATCATCGGTTTTTATGGGAAAATCTTGAGTGAGGATTTTCTTGTGGAAACGAATAGAATCCAGTAGGTCCGTATAGATCCTTAGCGAGTTTTCCAGGGTTTGATCCATTGTAGTGGGATTGCGCTGTTCGAGGTTCATAAGAGTTCTTGCCAATAGGAAACCCGCTATATCACGGTACTGGTGGGAAAGAATTTTTTCGTCAATCCAATTCAATTGATCTATATCGATTTTCTCAGACTGGGCAAGACGACGTTTCATTGATTGAACCAGCTGGATCCCCTCTTGAGCAATTTCCTCAAGGGTGGACAATCCTTGGAGGAGTTCCTGTTTCCCTTTTTCAATGATCCGTTGATCGGGTAGTATGGGAGGTTCCTGGTCAATGATTTGCAATATGGAATCTATCGTATTACGACAGGCTGGATAGTTCAATACTTCTTCCAAGGAAACCAATTCCATTCCTTCTATTTTTAATCCATCCCGAGAAAGAGTCAGAGTACGAGTGTCCCGATGGAGCTTTCCCTGGATCTCAAACCAATCGTGATACACCAGCATTCGTTGATCGGTTAGGACAGGTTTTCCATTATTGGAAGGTCTTAATAGAGGAGAGGCGTCTTGCAAGTATCGAAAGAAATGAGTCTCTTCTGGTTCAATACGTGTGCGGAGAGAAAAGATTCTCTCTTCAAAAAAACTTCCTTTACAGTGGGTGCGTTTGTTTGGGAATGCGAGATCCAATCCTGCCATTACAATGGGGTTACAGCCGAGGACTCGAGCAAAGTCCCAAGCGCTGGTAGCTACAGAACCTCCGGCTCCCAAAGTAGCGCGTTTCCCGATCTTTTCTTCCAGATAACGACCCAGGGGGAACAGAGAACCTGCCAGTAACGTCTTCCCTGGGAACTTGCGGAAAATCGTTGGATGGGTAGAGGGTTCTGAAACTAAACGAACCGATTTTTGTACGGCCCGGTCGAGGTGCCTGGTGTTCCAGTATTGAGGATCCATCACTACCACGAAGTCTGGTTCCACGTGGGACCGTATACAGCTCAGATAGCTAGTATCTACAGCGATCAAGAGAAACTTATCCCGTAAAGATCCTAGATGGGGGAGGATCTCATCCAGTGAAGGACCTGCTGCGATCACCATTGCGGGGAACGAAGAGAACCTTCCTTTTAAAAATTCTATTCCCCCATGACGGGACAAAAGGTTCAGATTACGGCTTAGGTTTCGAACCCACAGTTTTCCGAAACGGGCTAACGTGTTGAGGTTCACTTGCCGTCGGGACAAGACTCTATGTAAGCGTCGTTCCACGTTCTTGTAGAAATCACTATGCAGTTCTACCGATGGTCTGTACCGGTAAATGGTAAAACGAATCTCTTCGATCGAATGGATAAGTTGATCCAAAACAGTTTCATCAGTTCCTAAGACGATCTGGACATTTGGATTTGTTAGAAGCCTGTTACAGTCCCTCAATTCTAATGTGGCTTGAAAGAGAGACGGATCTGGTTCAATCACCCAAACTTTTGATCTAGGAAAATGGGAAAGAATCGCTTCCACATGATACCCCAGACCAAATCCAAACACCACGATCTCTTCCGAAGCCTCCGGTATTCCTTCTTTCACTGCCCGTTCTGCTTCCCGTCTTGGATCGATTCGGCTATGGAGGGTAATTCCTTTCCAGACACCCGTGATTTCTCCGCTTTTGGCGAAGATTGGTTCAATTCGTTCGGAACTCATCGTAGCTCCAGGACGATCTCCATTCCCGACTTCACCGGGGTACCTGGAGGTGGTGTTTGTTTATACACCCAGCCAGACCCGCGGAGAATTACTTTCACATCTTTTCTGTTTAGAAGAGGTAAAAGGGCTTTCTTGGGTAAACCTGTGAAGTCGGGGACTGTATCTTTCAAAGGGGGCAAGGTTACTCGGGGAACGGTTAGGGTTCCAGGATGAGTGTATACCTGCTCACCTTCTCTGGGAATCCCGAGATAGGGAACTAAG
>CAKZQO010000215.1 GCA_937140905.1 uncultured Spirochaeta sp. | reverse complement strand
TGCTAGTTCAGTACAAAGATGAGTTAGCCCAGTGGGCTGCGTAGGTCCAGGGGGTACCATGTGTCTTAAACTCCCACGTTTACCGCTTTCTATAACTTGATAGGCCTAACCCTTGCCGCGTTAGGATACTTGCCTCCCGTAATCGCGGCAGCAGCCCAATCGATCCCGGATATCGGGATTCTTCTAAACTCCGCCCGACTCCTCCGAGAATGATTTTTTCCCTTGACCGGTTTCGCCCAAAATTGTACATTGAACTTAGAAACTGGGCGATGAGGCTCGCCCAAACCGCCAATTGTGGCTGATAGCCTCTACGGAACTCCTTCCGTAGAGGCTTTTTTTATGGGGCCTCACGAGAAATGAGGAGGCATGCTATGCCACGCACGGAAACACTGGGGGAACAAAAACAATCTGAAACCTCACCTAAGGAATCGACCTGCGAATTAGCTCCTAGCCCCTTCCAATCGAATCGACCCAACGGGAGCGTACAATTCCATAGCATTCTGTTTTCGTACCCACACCAGGAACCTTTAGCTACAGAACCACCTGAATGCATATATGACTTAAACGTAGACCAACTCATCGATACCATAACCGGCCCGAAATCGGAATATATGTTGAAACCCTTCTTCTGGACTCCCCTGCAAAATCCGAGAAACATCCAGTACCGACAGGAGGTAATGAAGGATCTGGAAAACCCAACTCTCTTGAAAAGAATCAAAGAATTTGCCGAGAAGATGAGCATTGTCCGTCGCTACCTCGCCTTGGTAGAAAAACTAGATTACGAGTACCACCGGAAGGGGTGGATTCTGGAAGCGGTTATCGTGTATTCCGAAACCCTACAGAATCTCCGTGTCGCGTTAGAAACCGAACCGATCCAGTCAGAAGGGCTTCGAACCTTCCGGGAATGGTTACACCAATACTCGAAGTCCGAAGCCTTTCAAATCCTCCACACCCACGCTCACAGACTAAAAGAGGCCCTATCCTCCCTTCGGTACTGCGTGCTCATACAAGGCGATAGAGTACGAGTAAAACGATACGAAGGAGAAGGAGACTACAGTATCGAGATAGAGAAAACCTTCGAGAAGTTCCAACAGGGGGCAGTGGAAAGTTATCTAATCCAATATCCTGAACGTTCAGGTATAAATCACGTGGAAGGAAAGATCCTCGAGCTTGTAGCCAAACTGTATCCTGAACCTTTTACCGAATTAGATTCTTTTGTCGCCTCCCATGAAGAGTTCCTAGACCCCACGATCGCTACGTTCGATCGGGAAATCCAGTTTTACGTAGCCTACTTGGATTTCTTGTCGGACTTTAAAACCAAAGGTTACCCCTTTTGTTATCCTACGGTGAAGGATGCTAACAAAGAAGTCTTTGTTCGGGAAGGGTTTGATCTCATGTTGGCCTATGCCCTTCTGAAAGAGGGTAAACTAGCCGTGAGAAACGATTTCTTCCTGCGAGGTTCAGAGAGGATCCTCGTTGTGACCGGCCCTAATCAAGGAGGGAAAACCACCTTTGCCCGTATGGTAGGGCAGATCCATTACCTGGCCAGTCTAGGTTGCGCGGTGCCTGGTAGAGAAGCATACCTGTTTCTTATGGACAGGATCTTTACCCATTTCGAACGAAGGGAAGAGGTAAACACCCATCGGGGGAAACTGGAAGACGATTTGTACCGAATCCATTCCATGATCCACCGAGCCTCTTCCAAAAGCCTGTTCATTCTGAACGAAATTTTTACCTCCACTACCTTGCAGGACGCGATTTTCCTTAGTAGGCAAATCATGGATAGTCTTCTGGAACTAGAT
>CAKZQO010000214.1 GCA_937140905.1 uncultured Spirochaeta sp. | reverse complement strand
TAGTGTAGGGTACACCCCCGGTTCGGACAGAACCGCGGCACATCCGCCTCCCTTCGGCAAGACCTACTCGTATCCCCTCTCTTCTCACCCCCCTTACGTTCCATACCAACCCTCCTTGCCCCAGGAATAGAAGGCTTCTCTCACCCCCTACCCCCTAGACAGAACGGTTCCTCCGTTTGCTTCAATACCCACAAGCTTCGGGGTACTAAATACCTCTTGACAGGTGGCTGGTAATGGAGGAATCTTTCTTGAGCTTACCTAATTCCCAGTTAAAAGGAACTTGCCATGTGGAACGTAACCAAAGAAGAAATTAAAACTCTAGTCTCCTCGATCGATTACTCGGAAGTGTTGACTATTACTGCTTCCGAAGCCGATGTGGTAGCAGCCTGTAGAGTCGCCCGAACGTACGGGTTCCGGGCCGTGGTGGCTTTTCCCCAGTTCTTGGGGATTTTAGTAGATGAGCTAGCGGGGAGCGGTGTGCTGGCTCAGATCCCTGTGGGTTTCCCGTGCGGAGGAGTAACCACTCGGGTCAAGTGCCAGGAGGCCGAGGAAGGGCTTAAACGTGGAGCCTCCGATCTAGACATGGTGATGAATATTGCGGCCTTCAAAGCGAAGGATTATGGGAAGGTCCAGAAGGATATCGAAGAGGTCCTTAAGGTTGCTCGACCTTTCAAGGTTCCTTTCAAGGTAATCATCGAAATAGGGGTTCTTACGGATGACGAAATCGTAACCGCGGCGAAACTAGTGGCGGACACAGGAGCCGATTTCGTAAAAACGTGCACTGGATTCGGACCAGGACGGGCAACTTGCCATGCCATCGAACTGATCAAGGAAGCCGCGGGAGACAGGGTAAAAATCAAAGCTTCCGGCGGAGTAGCCTCCATCGAGGATGGGATCGCCTTCATGCGTTCTGGGGCGAGTGTAGTAGCCATGCGAAAGCATCTGGTAGAACAGCTGGAACGGATAGGGTGGAAGGGAAAAACAGCGGAATAGTGGGCTATCCTAGAGAATCGCTTCAGTCTTAAGGGTTTTTCTCAAGGATTTTGGGAGGGGCGGCTTTTACCCTAGGGGGTATCAAGAAGAAGGTGACCAGCACCAGTAACGCGAACCCTACATATAGAACCGTGAAGACCCAGGGTGGAAAATCGTAGAACAGGATCGATCGGATAATTCGCGAGATTAATGGGATTTCCTCTTCTACCCGTTGACCCGCTGCTCGCCGTAATGTGTATTCCCAGATTGTGAGGGGACACAGCACTCCGATGGCTCCCTCCAATCCCACGATCCCTACCGCTATTAGGTGAACCACTCGAAGAGTTCGGTTCCCAATCAAGCGGAACACCCTGAATAGGAAGGGGGGAACCTTCCTTTCTCCATAAACGAGTCTTAGTATAGGGGATACAAGAATGATCATCTCGCCCCCCACACAGAACAGGACATAGGCAAAGTGTAGGATCAAGATTAGATCTGATAGAAAGGATATCATGTTCAATCTTTCCTTTTAGGAGATTTCAGAAGGATCTCCCTATACGCTTTTTGGAAGAGATCCCGAGATCCTCCAAACCTGTCCCCATAGAACTGGGGAGGGAGGAAACGGAGATCTAGGTAGGAGCGAGCAAAATCTGGAATATATTGGAGAGTGAGATCCGTGAGGGCTTGCTGAATTTGGGGAATCGTACCAAAGGGGCCATAAAGATAGATGATTCTTGGGAACAGAGTAGTAAACAGGGCTCCTAACACCCGTCCCATGGATCGGAGCGCTTTTCGAACGGGAGGGGATTCGGCAAGCTCTGTATGCTGGGAAAGGAATCGGGCGAACTCCTCTTCTACTTCTGGAATATCAGCGAAGGAATCCCGTAATCGGGGAAGGAGACTCCAGAGGGAGGAAACCGTTTCCAGACAACCGTTGGACCCGCACATGCAAGGCATCCCTTCCTCCTCTACCTTCCAATGTCCGATCTCGCATACACCCCCGATGTTAGAGGTCAATACCTGCCCGCGATAGGCAAACGCCGCACCGATTCCGTATCCCCAGTGCACCAAGAGAATATCGTTACCCATCGCGTCGGCCTCGCTCAGTAGAAGATAGTCTAGAGCGGCATCCAGCATGCGATGTATGGAACAGGGCATTCCCACAGCAGAACGGATCTTCTCGAAACTCAGGTTTCGGATCTTTGGCCATCGGGCGGCGAAAATCCAAACTTCCTTTGTCGTGTCCATGAAACCAGGTAGGTGGATAGCCGCACCGAGCAAGGTGGAGCCCGCGGGAACCGACTGTTTTGCCTCTTCCACTAATTCGGACAAAGTCTTCAAGAATACCGTAGGTGAGGTCTCGGGTGACAAAGATCTCTCCCCTGTGGAAAGAACTTCTTCAAAGGGGTTTAGTAATGCCACTTTCAACGTATGGGCCACGATATGGCAAGAAATGGCCAGGAACCTATTCTTTACGGGATAGAGGGTTATTTCAGGTCTTCCCGAACTATTATGGGAGATCCTATCCTTTTCATGAACGAGGGAAGCGTCGATAAGTTCTTGAACCAGATGGGAAACACTGGTGGGACGCATGTTTAATTTCGCTATGATTTTCTTACGGCTTATTCCTGGATATAGACAGATGGCTGTGAAGACTTTGATCTTTTCTTGATCCCGTACCCTTGCTTTGGTAAGATCGGGAAGCTTTTCCAGATCCACGGAAAGTGCTAAAGAAGGACGTTTCATGGTCTTTATTCTATATAATAACATGCCCCTTGCATAAGGTGATCATTCCTTGTATATTCTGGCCCTACGGAGGAATTACATGTCGAAAGCTCATAGAGGAGCAGGATTACGAAACCAACCAAATCGAGGCAGAGGTACGTGCCCCCTTTGTAAGAAACCAGGGGTGAAGGTGGTGTACGAAGTAACAGCAGGGGAAAAGAAGCTCATGATCTGTAAACCCTGCAAAGCAGCCCTTGCTCGAGGAAAGAAGCAACTAGAGGGTGTAGCGTAACTGTACCACATCAGGCGGGCCACTCCGGCTCGCCGAACTGTTTATAAGGACGCAGGAGGTGTTCCAGGCCATCGATCCCCGTGAAGAGGATCCACCCTGCCACACCGAGGGTGATGATCCCGGCGTACATTCGAGGATAATCCATTCGAGACCAAGCGTCCATAATGAAATACCCCAATCCCCAACGGGTAAAGAAAGTTTCGGCGAAGAACAATACAGCTAGAGAGGTTCCGCTGGCCAATCGCAATGCGCTAAATACTCCTCCTAAAGACGCGGGCAGAAGAATGAATCGAACCACTTCCCAACCGTTCCCTCCATGTACTTTCACCACCTCTATCTGCTCCTCTGAGAGTTCCCGGACCTCATCTCGAACCAGGATTACTATCTGGAAAAAGATCACCGCGGCTACCAGAATTACCTTTGCCGTATCTCCGATTCCTAAAAGAATCATGAACACAGGGAGAAATGCAATCTTCGGTACCGGATACAGAATATAGACCACAGGGGTTAGAATCCGATCAAAACGCGGGGAACGCCCCAGTAGAATTCCCAAAGGTAGGGAAAGAAGCACAGAAATAATCACGGCCATCAGGGTTCGTGCGAGGCTTGCCAACAGGTGAAACAGGAGATTCTGAGGGAATAACTGGATACACAGGAGAAGGGTTGGAATGGGTGGAGGAACCAATCGGGGAGGGAGCAGCCAATGCGCCCCTTGCCAGAGTAGGATTACTCCCAATGCTCCCAGCCCAATCTTTCGTATCGGAATAAAGAAATCCATCACATCTTTTCCTAAGGCACGTAGGTCCCATCTACTACTTCATTATACGGGGGAATGAAAGAAAGGAGCCCTTTTGTTCGCATCCAACCTGTAACGTCCCTATATTCTTCCATCCGTGTCACTCGGGCAGGAGCAAATTTCGGAAGAGAGAACTCTTTCGCAGTAGGAGGAAACTCGGCCTTCTCTAGAATCAAGGGTTTCCATCGGTCTGGATTTTTCCCTAACGAGGCTATACCACGGTTATACCCCCGGTAGAAAGCTTTAATCAGAAAGGGCTTGGTTTGCAGCGCCTTTTCGGTGAATAGGATTACCCCTGGAGTATAGGGTAGGCTCTCGGTATCTGCTACCAGGGTGGCACCGGAGCGGAGAGCTAAAGAGATCATCGGTTCGGGTAGGCAGGCCGCGTCGATCTTTCCTGCCAGAAGCATCTCCATCCGCGCGGGGAGCTGGGGAGAGGATACTAGATCGATGATGCTGGTGCGAATTCCTCTAAGTTCTAGCATTCTCTCTGTTACGTAATAGACGATACTGTTTTCCAGAAGGCCTACCTTGAGTTTAGTGCCAGGAGGAGCGTTCCTCCAGGAAGAAGCATCGGGGAACTTCGACTTTGGAGCAGCTACAAGACCAAATACTCCTTCGCTAGCTGAGGTCACTTTCAGGGAAAATCCATTCGAGACGGCATTCACCGCATTGATCAGGTCGGACACGGTCCCATCGATGGTGCCTGCTTGCAGGGCACTTTCCCGGTACATTTGGTTCTTGAACAGTGAGATTCGAAGAGAAATACCCTCTTGCTGGAAAAATCCTTCCGCTTCGGCAACAACGATAGGGGCGATATTCACCGCTGGCATAAGCCCAAGTACGAGGGTTTTGGAAGGTTCTGCACAGACCGTTTTGAGAGTACCGCCCGTAATTAGAAAAATCCCCAGAAGCAAACTCAATTTAGCTTGTTTCATGGATCTATCATACGGAACCGGCTTCCCTCTTGCAATCGGCCTTTTAAGTTCAACTAAAGGAGAATAGTCGCTTCTTCTCCAAACGGATGGAACTTACGGTAGAATACTCCTGGAACGAGGAAGGTGAGAACTTGAGGGACCACCTCTACTTTTAAGGGCGCTGTAGAAGAACGTAATTCTCCATCGATGTGATAGAAAAAGGGAGTCTGACAGGACAGGGTGGCCCGTTTTATTTCGAAATGCTGGATAATGGGTTTCTCTTGCCTGGCAAAGCGATAGTTGATCCGGTGGTGCCATCCATTCCATAGGTAGTAGAGATCCCGGATAATGTCCCACTTGTTTTGGAAGTTGAACAGATACGCATCCATTAGCCCATTGTTGCAAACCACATCAGGACAAATCTTGAACATCCGTCCATAGTAGGGACGAGTGCCTAGTTCGATCATGGGAGCATCGGAGGAAAGGCGAAGAACTCGAAAAGGCATCTCCGCGTTGATCCGGGTAGCCCGAAGCACGTATTTCCCTTCTTCAAACTCGAGAAGGTATTCTTTCCCATCCCGTAGCGGTTCGGTAAGGATGGTAAGGGCGCTGGAGATGAAGTAGTTTAAAAACCCTGGCTTTACGTCTCCCGAGGGGGATATCCGGCTGTTTCGTCGCTGGAGTATCCGAACATCGAACCCTAGACCCAGTAGTTGACCATACTCTACCCCCTGTTGGGTTTCTGCCCGTAATAGATCCACCGCAAGAGTGAAATTCTTCTGGATACTCTCCACGAAAGCTTCCACCTGGGCTTTCAATCGAAAAGGAATCTCGTAAGAGTCCTGTATCCCATTCCCCGATCCCCCTCGCATGAAGCCGATCGCCTTCTCCTGCCCTTTCCCTTCTGCCATCACTACGTTGATCGCATCATGAGCGGTCCCATCACCGCCCCATACGACCATATACTGTAAGGGGCTATGGCAGAAATCCTTAACTACCTGGAGGAAGTCTGCCCGGCTCTTTGTTTCTACAATGGAGTAGGGCTTTATCGGTTCTAAGAGTCTCCGGAGCTTACGAATCTGCCGGGGAGTACGGTTGGGATTGATCACAATGAGGCACGAATCCATCGGTTTCCTTCCTCAGGTTTATGTGCAGGATTCCCGAACCACAAGGGTGGGTGAAAGGATGATCCTCTCGGGTGGAGAATCCGGAGAACTGATCCGTTTCAGCAGGAGTTTTACCGCTTCCTGTCCTATCAGTCCTGGAGGTGCCGAAAGGGTAGTGAGCGGAGGAGACCAGATGGCCGCATCTGCGATGTTGTCGAATCCGATCACGGGAAACTCCTTTCCAGGAGCGATTCGGGATGCCCATAATCCAAGGATCACTCCAAAAGCGACCACGTCGTTGTAACAAACTACGGCAGTCGGGTGGGGATGTG
>CAKZQO010000213.1 GCA_937140905.1 uncultured Spirochaeta sp. | reverse complement strand
ATTCTGGTCCCGGTATACCGAATTTAGAGGAGATTCTTTCGGGGAATTACAAATCCAGTACCGGGATGGGATCGGGCATAATCGGGTCTAGAAGACTCATGGATATTTTCCAGATCCAAACCGCACCGGGCAAAGGTACAAAAGTGCTGATGGGCAAAGTACTTCCTTCCACTGCCCCCCTCATTACCCCCGCTCTGCTTGGCAAAATTACCCAGGAAATCCTAAAACAACAACCCCAGGATCCTTTTCAGGAAATTCAGCAACAGAACCAGGAACTGATCCGAACTATGAACGAACTTCGGCTCCGACAGGAACAACTAGAACGCTTGAACAAAGAGCTAGCCGACACCAACCGGGGAGTCGTGGCCCTTTACACGGAGCTGGAGGAAAAAGCAGTTTCCCTCCAGGCGGCCAATGAAATGAAGACTCGTTTTCTTTCCAACATGAGCCATGAGTTCAAAACACCCTTGAACACCATCCTTTCTCTTTCCCAACTGCTACTGGACCGGGTGGATGGGGAATTGACCGGAGAACAGGAAAAACAAGTCTTCTTTATAAAAAAATCCGCAGAGAATCTCTCGGAATTGATCAACGACCTATTGGATCTGGCAAAGATCGAAGCGGGCAAAACCACCCTTACCCTGTCCGAGGTATCGGTGAAAGATCTGTTCAGTACGTTAAGGGGAATGTTAAAACCGATCTTGGTACATCCCGCTGTGAGTCTGGTATTCGAAGATCCTGAACCCGATGTGACCCTGTATACAGACGAGGGAAAAGTCTCTCAAATCCTCCGCAACCTCATTTCCAATGCCATCAAGTTCACGGAACGAGGGGAAATCCGGGTGCGTGCGGAATTGAATACCACGGAACAGAAGGTAACCCTATCCGTCTCCGACACGGGAATTGGCATTCCCAAAGAACTACAGAAAAAGATCTTCGAGGAATATTTCCAGATAGATACGCCCCTCCATCGAAAGCAAAAGGGAACAGGATTGGGGCTTTCCATATCTAAAAAACTAGCCGAACTATTGGGAGGATCCATCACAGTGGAGAGTACACCCGGTATGGGATCCACCTTTTTTCTCCTTCTGCCCGTGGCGCACCCCCAAAAATCACTAACAGAGGAACAAAAAAAAATTAATATTAGAGAAGCGTCCCGTAAAAAACCCGACACCTTGAAGGAAACGCTCCTCTTGATCGAAGACGAAGAGACAGTCGCCCTTTTATACGAAAAATACCTAAAAGGAACAGGTTTCCAACTATTGGTAGCCAGGAATCTTTCCGAAGCGGGGGAACTGTTATCCCAGTATAAACCCCGAGCCATCATCCTAGACCTACTCCTCAAACAGGAAGATGGATGGTCTTTCCTTACCGAACTAAAGTCAAACCCCGAGACAAAGGACATTCCTGTTATTGTGGCAACCGTCCTGAAAGACTCGGATCGAGGAATAGCGTTAGGAGCTGAGGACTTCGTCACCAAACCCATTGATCGTAAATGGTTGTTGCATAAACTACATTCGATCCAGAATAGAGGACCCCTCCAAAAAATCCTTACGATAGATGACGACGAAGCTTCCCGTTACATCATTAAAAGCACTCTCTCGGATACGAAATTCCAGATCCTCGAGGCCGAGAACGGGGAAGAAGGAATCCAACTAGCGTTAAAAGAAAAACCCGAGCTGATCTTTCTAGATCTCATCATGCCCGGAATGAGTGGGATGGAAACCTTATCAAGATTGAAGGAACTACCCGAAACCTCCTCCATCCCGGTGATTATTCTAACCTCCAAAGAGATAGAACAAGAAGAGATTCAGAAACTGAAGGAGCATGCGAGGGAAATCCTTTCCAAGAGGACCTATACGAAAGAATCGGTGCTGCAACAAATTCGGGAAACCCTGATCAAACAGGTATCAATAAATATTAAAAAGTCAGAGGTATAATAATGGAATCAACCATTCTATTGGTAGATGACAATGATGCCCAACGCTACGCAGTAGCCAAGACTCTCAAATCCTCGGGGTTTAAAGTTCTTGAAGCTAGTACGGGAAAGCAAGCATTGGAAAAAGCACGCATGGGCATCGATCTTGTCATTCTCGATATCAATCTTCCCGATATCGACGGGTTCGAAGTATGTAAACGTTTGAAAAATAATCTAGAAACAAAATCCATCCCTGTCCTCCATCTTACTGCTACTTATCTGAGTCTTGCGGATAAAGTGCGAGGGCTAGAAGGAGGTGCCGATGGGTATCTAACCCAACCTATCAAGCCTGCCGAACTTCTATCCACAGTAAGAGCCCTTATACGCATGAAGAAAGCCGAAGAATCGAGGGAAACAGAACTGATTCTCTGGCAAAATACGTTCAATAGCATTCAGGATGCGATTTGCCTCCTAGATACGAAGGGAACCATTGTCCGTTACAACCGAACCTTTCAAGACTTAGCAGGAAACACTGAACAAGGGATTCTAGGCAAACAGTGTCATGAGGTGATGCATTTCTTCCTAGATTGTCCAGAGGATTGCCCCATCCGACGATTCTTCGACTCTCCTATGCCCCAAATACGGGAACGCGTTAAGCACGAGATCAGGAGAGGAGATCATTGGTTCATCTCTTCTCTTGATCCGGTAATTAGTAAAACCGGAACGATTGAATACTATGTCCACCTCATGCGGGACATCACGGAACAAAAAACCGCTGAATTGACGATCCAAAGAGCGTTGCGAGAAAAGGAGATCCTGATCCAGGAGTTGTATCACCGGGCCCGAAACAATATGCAAGTGATGGCGTCCCTCCTTCAACTCTATGCAGATCGGTTAAAGGGCGCGGAAGAAAAACTCGTCCTGAAAGATATAGAAACAAAGATCCACGTGATGGCTTTGGCCCACCAGAAACTTTACGAGTCGGAGAATCCCTCGTACGTGAACCTCAACGGATACCTGAAAGATCTTTCCATGTTCGTATGGGAGGTGGTAGCCGAGCACGCATCCAAGACGGAAGTTTCCTTCCAGGGCATAGAGACATACGTGTTGATCGATACGGCCATACCTCTCGGACTTGCTGTGAACGAACTTCTAACCAATGCGTTGCGACATGCCTTCCCCAACGGGAAAGAAGGTAAAATCGATGTGCGCTTATCTAGGGGAAATGCAAATGAGATCCTGATCGACGTAATAGACGATGGAATCGGAATGCCTAAGGGATTTTCCATCGATCAGGATGGGAGGTTGGGACTCCCCCTCGCAGTATCGTTAATCGAGAATCAGCTAGGAGGTAAAATTTCATACGAGAGTAAAAAGGGTGTGACATGGCACATTTCTATAGCGAAAGAGCTCTATTCCAGACGGGTATAGAGGTGTTGTTCTATGTCGGATAATCTTTCTATTCCCTCTAGACCAAAACGGGTCGTGATCCTGGAAGACGAAGTGATTTCCGCCCTGCATCTAAAGAAACACTTACAACAAGCAGGATACGTAGTTGATAACCCAATATTGAGGAGTTCTCTAGACTTAGAAAAGATCCTTTCTCCTAAGCCCGATATCCTTTTTGTGGATATAAATCTTGGGATCGATATGGATGGGATCGAATTAGCAAAACAGATCTCTTCGAACCAACCCATTCCCATCGTACTCATCACAGGGTATGGAGCGACGGAGATAAAGAACCGAGCAGCCTCCCTCCCCATCGTGGGTATTCTCGAGAAACCTGTTCGCACTCCCCTACTGCAGGAGATTCTCCGAAAAGCCGGGATGTTCTAGTTAATGACCTACCAGGTTTGGAACCTTCAACGCTAATTCTAACGCGCGGGCAAGATTTCGCATTGACCCAGTCCCATCGTGAAACCCCATGCTGTTGGCGGACGCCGTGTAATCCCACAGCCATTGCGCATGCCTGAGTTGGCTCCTCGCTTTTTCTAACACGCTGGTAGGAATCCCTCGGCTTTCTCCTTCCATTATCGCCTCATGGGCTTTCACCAGAGCGTCCATACAGGCGTTGGATAGTTCCGCTACCGAGTCCTGGGTGTACCGAACCCGAGTAATCATCCACTCTTTCGTCTTTCCCTTGTGGCACCAGAGACAGGAGGTTTCCACGGTATTCAGAGGACTTCCAATGGCATGCGAGGTAACCCGCTTTCCCCCCTGGACCTGCTTCGGCATGTGGCAATCCGCACAACTGATCCTGGCAGCCGCGTGGATCCCAGCGCTATACTCCTCGAAATCAGGGTGTTGCGCCTTCAGTAAGGGCGTGCGGGACTTCGTATGGGTATAATCTCGATCGAATCCTTTCGGTTTTGTTTCGTAGTACGCATACATGGAAGCGGCATCCAGCCCCTTTTCCCAGGGATGGATCACCCGGTCCGTGCCCGGTTCGAAATAGTATTCACTATGACATTGGGCACAAACGTAGGTTTTCATGTCTTGTTTACTAGCTTTCGTAAGATCGATTCCCCTGTTAGCCATTGCGTCCTTGAATCCTGGCTGCGCCACTCGAAGCTGAAACGTGTTAGGTTCGTGGCAATTGGTGCACCCGATGGATCCCAATCCCATGGCAACGTATTCAGGCATCTTACGGGCCGCGTACCCCCATCCTTCCTCGTTCCAGACCTTTTCGATACCGGAAGTCTTGCAGGAAATGCAGGAACCGGGTGTTTTTTCGGTAACCCGCTTGGAATGCACCAGGTCCTCCCACGCGAAAGTATGGGAACGGTCTTCCTTATACTCCTTAGCGAATCCACTGCCCGCGTACAATACGTTCAATTGAGGGTACCGTTCCAATTTATCGTAGGGCACACCCCCACCATACCCGGTGGGAGAGGGGTTCATTTCTTTGGTATAAAAGGTCGATGCCTGAAAAGATTGGTGCCCCGTACTTGGGGAAGTAAAACCTGGTCGGCTTTCGGAGGAAGAACGAGAAGGGGCCGGCGTGCAGGAGGATAAGATCCATCCTGTCATGAGAATGAACAAGGACCATTGCCCTACTGCGCTTCTTGGGGAATTCCCCAAAGGGGGCTGTGCAGTACGCATCGGTTTCCTCCTTATGTATTCATTCTAAAACGATTCCTATATCAGAGCAACAAATATTTCGATGAGGTAAATCGACTCCTTGACAGATTCGACAGAAACACTATCATCAAAGTCATGATTCCAGAAAAGGTACAGAAAGTGCTCAAAGCCCATGGACTTGAGGCCCTCGAGTTTGAGCCTGGTTCGACCCCCACGGCCGAAAAGGCGGCTGCCCGGATCGGGGTAGAGGTAGGTCAGATCGCGAAATCGATTCTATTGAGCGGCAAGGACGGCAAGTATCGGATGGTGGTGCTGGCCGGAGACAAAAAACTCCAGAACAACAAGTTGAAGGCCCTCTTCGGGGTAAAAACCAGCATGGCAGGACCCGAAGAAACCCTTAAAGTCACCGGTTTTCCTCCCGGTGGGGTTTGCCCCTTTGGTTTGAACGGCTCCATCGAGATCTTTCTCGACAAGAGTCTCGAGATGTACGAAACCATCTACCCCGCGGCGGGAACCGACTCTACCGGTGTCCCCTGTACCTTCCAGAAGCTTCTCCAGATCACGGGAGCTACTGTCTGCGATGTAACCTAAAGGAGATGTCATGTTGTACAGCCGCATGCATTCACGGGCAGCGCAATCGGGATCCTGTACATGAAGCTATCTACCCGCACCCGGTACGGCTTACGCCTCATGTACCAACTGGCTCTGCAGTACAACCAGGGGCCGATTCAGCTTTCCGAAATCGCGGAAACCGAGGAAGTTTCGGAAAAATACTTGGGCCAAATTGTGATCCACCTCCGGGCAGCCAAACTGATCCAGTCGCATCGGGGAGCCCAGGGAGGGTACTTTTTAGCAAAGCCCCCCAACCGTATCAACGTGTTCGAAATCGTCCAAGCATTAGAAGGGGATGTGTCAATCGTAGGCTGTACGGAAAACCCCGATTCCTGCGAACGGAGCGGTGAATGCGCGGCCACTGAAGTATGGAAGATCTTGAGTGAAGCGATCCGGAAGACCTTGGAAACAATCAGTTTGCAAGACATGATCCGGATGGGAAAGGCTAAGGGAACGTTCCTAGACTTTTCGATTTAAAGGAGGTCCCTATGCGTATCGCCCGCTCCGTAACCGAGCTGATCGGAAACACTCCCCTTGTCCAGCTGAATCGAATCGGTAAAGAGTATTCGAGAAAAATCGTCGCGAAACTTGAATCCTTTAACCCTGGGTCCAGCGTGAAAGACCGTATCGCTCTATCCATGATCGAGGATGCCGAGGCGAAAGGCTTGATCGATAAAGATACCGTGATCATCGAACCGACCAGCGGGAACACGGGGATAGGCCTCGCCATGGTAGCGGCAGTAAAGGGTTACCGGTTGATCCTCACCATGCCCGAGACGATGAGTGTGGAACGACGGAAACTGTTGAAAGCGTTAGGAGCGGAGATTATCCTCACCGAGGGCGCTTTAGGGATGGGAGGGGCCATCCGGGAAGCGGAACGACTGTTGACCCAGTACCCAAAGAGTTTCATGCCCCAGCAGTTCCAGAACCCTTCCAACCCCGCCATTCACGAGCGAACCACGGCCCTCGAGATTTGGAAGGATACGGACGGGAAAGTGGACATCTTCGTAGCGGGAGTCGGCACTGGGGGTACCATCAGTGGTGTGGGAAAGGTTCTCAAATCAAAGAAACCAGTGCATGTGGTAGCCGTTGAACCAGATCGATCTCCCGTATTATCCGGTGGTATTGCCGCGCCACACCGAATCCAGGGGATCGGAGCGGGATTCGTTCCCCAGGTCCTACGGCGAGAAGTGATTGACGAGATCATCCGGGTACCGGATGAAGACGCCATCTCCACGGCCCGACGCCTCGCCCGGGAGGAGGGAATCCTCGCGGGGATCTCGTCGGGCGCCGCCCTCTGGGGAGCCCTCCAGGTAGCAAAGCGCCCCGAATCGGAAGGGAAGCTGATCGTTGTGGTTCTTCCGGATACGGGGGAACGGTACCTATCCACCACCTTGTTCGAGGATTAAACCGAGCCCGCATGGGGATCGGATGCAGGGATTCATCCGAAGCGGCCTAGAATGTAGTCTTCCGTTTCTTTCAGCTGGGGTTTCACGAACAGTATGCCTGTGGGAGCGTACTCGATCAGTCTTCCCATGTACATGAAGGCGGTGAAATCGCTTAAGCGGGCCGCCTGCTGCATGTTGTGGGTCACGATGAGGATCGTGTACTCCCCCCGGAGTTGATGGATCAGTTCTTCCACCTTGGCGGTAGCGATGGGATCCAGCGAGGAAGCGGGTTCATCCATCAGGAGCACCTCGGGGTCAGCCGCTATTGCCCGGGCTATGCAGAGCCTCTGTTGCTGCCCTCCCGAAAGGGCAAGGGCACTGTCCTGTAGCCGATCTTTCACCTCGTCCCACAGGGCAGCTCCCCGTAGCGAACGCTCACACACCTCGTCCAGAATTCGCCGATCCCGGATCCCGTCGATCCGCAGGGGGAATACCACGTTTTCGTAGATGCTCATGGGAAAAGGGTTTGGCTTTTGGGCCACCATCCCCATCCGTTTCCGTAGCTCGATCACGTCCACCTCCGGCGCATAGATGGAATCCCCATTGAGAAGCATGTCACCCGAGATTCGCACCCCGTCGATCAGGTCGTTCAGCCGGTTTACCGAACGAAGAAGGGTAGATTTCCCGCACCCCGAAGGGCCAATGAGGGCTGTCACCTTCCCCTTGGGGATATCCATGCTGATCCGAAACAAGGTTTGTGTCTTTCCGTACCAGAGACTGAACTCTTTGATCCGCAACACTACCTCATTGTCTTTTAGATGGGTGACAGCCGGATGTATGGCCGGTTCCATTTCCATTCCATGAGCAACGCGAACGATGGCGTTGACCGATTCCTGTATCTTCGGGTCTTTCATGTTTCTTCTTCCGTCAACGGGTTCCAATTTTTGCAACATTTCATACCTCCCGAGAGATGAACTTTCTGTACAAACGGTTCCGCAAGTAAATGGCCACCAGGTTCAGGATCACAATGATCAGGATCAATAAGAGTGTAGTGGTGAATACCATGGGTTTGGCCGCCTCGCTGTTCTGGCTCTGGAATCCCACATCGTAAATGTGGAAACCTAGATGCATGAAACTTCGTTCCAGATGGATGAAGGGAAAGTTCCCGTCGATGGGAAGTTCCGGCGCGAGTTTTACCGCCCCCACCAGCATCAGGGGAGCCACCTCTCCGGCTCCCCGGGCCATCGCAAGGATCATCCCCGTAAGGATCCCGGGTAATGCCCGGGGGATTACGATCCGTTGGATGGTCTGCCACTTACTCGCTCCGCAGGCGTAGGCACCCTCTCGCATCGAGTTAGGTACGGCGGCCAGGACCTCTTCCGATGCCACGATCACCACCGGAAGGGTCAATAGAGCGAGGGTCAAGGCAGACCATAGGAGACCTCCCGTTCCAAAGGTTGGATTCGGTAACCTTGCTTCGAAAAATAGCCGGTCGATGGAAGTTCCCAGAAAATAACAGAAGAATCCCAATCCAAACACGCCAAACACGATGCTCGGCACTCCCGCCAAGTTGTTCAGCGCGATTCGTACGGCGCTCACTAGAACCCCTGCTCGGGCATACTCCCGAAGGTACAACGCGGCGATTACCCCTAAAGGAGAAACGACGAGGGACATCAACAGGGTCATTACCACGGTGCCGAAAATAGCGGGGAATACCCCCCCTTCGCTATTCGCTTCCCGGGGTTCCTCTAAAAGGAACTCTTTCCACCGATCCCAATACACCGAAAGCTTTTCTAACCACCCTAGTTGATTCGCCGGATACCCCCGGACAATGGTAGCGAGGGGCACCGGCACTACACTCCCATCTGTTACTTGCATCAGTACACCGTGCCGCTTGGTTTCCGCTTTCAAGGTTTCGATCCTGGAACGAACGTTCCCATACTCTGCTTCTAACTTTTCCTTCAGACTACTGTATGCGTCGATAGCTTCCTGGAGTTCTCGTTGCCGAGCTTCGCGGCTTTCCCCTGTAGCTTTTTTAAGGTTCAGTTCCTTTTCCCGGACCTTCAACCGGGCTTTCTCCAGGCGGGAGTTGAGAGAACCCAGTACCTCCTTCTCCAAGTGGTAGATCTGCTTTCGTTTCTTCTGGACTCCTGGAAACTGTTCCTGGAACAAACGGTACGTTTCCCAGGGGTCTTCCGTGACGGTTTTCCCATCCACCTGAAAACCCTTTAGGATCCCATAGAATCTCCCCCAGGAAACACGTTCCCACACGAATGCCCACTCCGGATACGTAGTATTCTGAATCTGGAAGTCGCTTATCCAGTGGAAATGGGTGTTGGTTAGTTCATAATTCCCTGTGCGCACTAGGTATCGCTTCGAAAAACCCTCCTGGGATTCCAAAAATTGACGCGCTTTATTCCGATACGCTTCGGGAAGCTCTCCAACCTGTTCATTGGAAGGTTTATACGTTTCCGTTCGGGTTATTTCCCCGAGGTGTCGCTTTCCATCCACTGTCTCAAACTGAACGATCTTCTGGGGCCAGAAGGTAGAAGATCCCATTACCAGGATTAGAAGCAGAAGGCCTACAATCATGACCAAGGAAATCCCCAACATTCCTCCCATTAACCAGAGATAGGGAGACCCGTAGGAAGATAAGGCAACGAACCGTTTCACAGCCTTGGATCCATGTTGTGACGTCGTAATTTTCTGTGGTTGTTCGGGCGTTACTGTTTCCACGTACATAGGGCCCCTTGTTCACGATTCATAACTGGTAAGCCCGAGCCCGGAACCGCATCCTCTGGATTTCCGCGATGGTGTTCACGATGAACGTGAGCACGAACAGGGTCAAAGCGGCGAGAAAGAGGATCCGGTAGTGGGTGCTTCCCACTACTGCCTCGGGGAGCTCTACCGCGATGTTAGCCGAGAGGGTTCGGAAACCATTGAAAGGGTTCCATTCCATGATGGGAGTGTTGCCCGCAGCCATGAGGACGATCATTGTTTCCCCTACTGCCCGACCAAAGCCGATCATTGCCGCCGAGAAAAGACCACTCATGGCCGTGGGAACCACCACTCGCACGGTAGTCTGCCAGGGCGTAGCCCCTAAAGAAAGGGCCGCGGATCTTAGCGAGTTGGGAACACTCTTCAACGCGTCGTCCGCAAGGGTATAGATGATAGGGATGATGGCGAATCCCATCAGGAACCCCACGACAAGGGAGTTCCTCTGGACATACGTACCCATCAACCGGCCAAAGACAGGGAAGGGAGCCCTAGAATCCAGCCCAATCCGATCCAACAGAAAGGCTACGCCGACAGCCAGGGATAAGGAAAGAATTCCTCCCAACATTAGCTTCAGGAGATCTATCGCAGCGGGGGAAAGCGGTTTCGGTTTCTGCTGAACTCGAGTACTCTGCTCGGAGGCACACTCCTTGGAATACCTTTGCCCTGCATAGCTCTGCCCCCGTTCCAATCTTTCCACCCAGGTTCGGATCCGTGGAAGGTATAGAATCTTCCGAATGAATATCCCACTTCCCAGAACAGAAAGGGGTAGGAACAGCAGAACCCATCCTGGCGTCCCCCTCCCTACCTGTCCATCCAACCAACTTTTCAAGTCCCCATGGAACAGGATCCGTTCCATCCAGGGTCCTCCCCAGAGGGCCATCAGGATCCCCAAAGGAAGGGATACCAGCAGAAGAAGAACGAAGCGGTACCAGGATATTCGGATGAACCATCGTCTCGAAAGAAACTGAACCAAATATCCTGAAATCAGGAAGGCGAAAGGGAAAGAGAATACGCAAAACAGAACGGTAGGCACCCTGTTCTCCACAAAGGGTGCTACCACAAGAGCGGCAAGAAACCCCAGTACCACACTCGGCAGACTGGCCATCATTTCGATCAATGGTTTGATTCGGGCGCGGAGATCAGGATGGAGGAACTCGCTCGTGTAGATAGCTGCCATCAACGCAATGGGCACTCCGAATAATAGGGAATAGAAGGTCGCTTTCAACGTACCAAAAATCAACGGCACTAACCCAAACTTTGGTTCGAAAGAATCGGTCCCGCTGGAGGACTGCCATACGTGCTCCGCTTTCGCATTCCCCTCGTACAGGATGGGGGCAAACAACGCCTTAAAGGAAACCTCTGGATACCCTTCTTTCATTCGGTAGAAGGAAAGAATCCCATCGGCTCCCAAAGCTCCTACCCCATCATCTTTGGGTGCCAGTAGAACCTGATCTATGGGGCTTCCGGAGAAGGTTTGAACTTGTGCCAGTAATCGTTCGCTGGTAAGGTAGAATACCCGGAGACTTCCATCGCTGTATCCCACAGCCAAGAGGCGTTTTCGGGTAGAGGGAACGAGGGACGTGACTTTGGCAGTGCCTGAAAATAGGTGTGAATTGATCAGGACGAGTTGATCCTTCTTTCTGCCCAAATGCCAACTGGACACTCTTCCAAGGGTATCGCCTATCACGATCGTCCCCCGCCCTAAAAGAATAGTGGTGCTCGTGATCCGGGCCTGTTCGTTTCCCTTGGGCGAATCGGATAACAACTGAAACACGTTTCCCTTTTCCACCACCCGGGCTTCCTTCAAAGAACCGTAGGATCTAGGCAGGCGGGATCCATTCAGATCCAGGCAAAGGTACGATCCATCCTTCCATAAGAGAAACGCCATTTCCCCTGTTCCTAGGAGATACAGGTAGTCGGGAATTCCTTCACCTGGGGATAGGGGGACTTGGAGGTCTTTTTCCTCCACTTCCCTTCGTTCTTCACCCGTCAACAGGTTCGTTTTCTTCTTAACCGTGCGAACAAACAGGACTCCATTGGAATAGTATCCAGCCAACACAGGTCCGTTTGGGGAATCCACAAGATCGATCCGAATAATAGGCTTTCGATGAACACTCCAGATCGGTTTATCCACTTCTACCAACAGTTCTTCTACCCGGAGCTGTCCGTCCTGCGTCTGTTCCACCACTTTCCCTTCCCACAGAAAGGGTTCGCCCACAGGAACGTTCCCTTCCCTTTCCTTCAATTGAGTACCTTCCAAGTATTGGGAATGGAAGGAAATCTTCCCCACTTGGGTGGAACCATCCTTGAAACCTGCCACAAAAGACCCTGTCTCCCGATCGTAACGGAAGGCAGTGGGAGCCTGATCGAACAGGAGATACTCGTTCAGGGGTTGACCCGTAGGAAGAAAGAAGGATCGAACATACCGTTCGTTCCAAAGACCCTGAATCCCCAACCCATGGGATGGGCTTAGTTCCAGGAGTTGCGAATTCGTTCCTTCTTGGGGAAACGAGAGGGTGCCTAAAAACGCAGTGTTCTGAAAGGTCAAGGAACCTTTCAGGAACAGGGGAACTACCACGGAGGCAAGGAACACGAACACGAGGGAAATCGCGAGGATGATCCCAATGCCTCCTATCGTAATGATTCCCCTGGACACGCGGTCCAGGAGAATCACCGAAGGTCGCGTTTTTCGAGTTCGTCTTCTTAAGGTTACGGTATAGGTATCCATATAGATGCGGGCACTAAAACATATCCTACTGCAACCCCACTTTGGCTAGTTCCTGCCGAGCGATGGCTGCCGTTATCGGAAAGTATCCGTCCTTCACCACATCCGCTTGTCCCTCCCGGCTAAAAATGTAGCGAATGAACTCCCGGCGTAGAGGATCCAACTGGCTTCCGGGTTTATAGTTCACGTAGATGTAGAGGAACCGAGCCAGAGGATAGTCACCCGTATAGGCGTGCGAGGGCTCCGCAGGAATGAAAGGCTGACCGGGCCCCATCGATAGAGGAACCGCCCGCACATCGGCGGTAAGGTATCCGATTCCTCCATACCCTATGGCATACCGATTCGAAGCTACTCCCTGAACCACGGAAGAAGTACCCGGTTGTTCCTTCACGGTAGGTTTATAGTCCCCATTAAATAGCGCATGTTCCTTGAAATACCCATAGGTTCCAGAAGCGGCATTCCGTCCATACAAATCGATGGGTTTATTGGCCCATTCGCCTGTTAGTCCTAGATCTCCCCACGTGCGGATGTCCTTCTGATACCCACCCCGGCGATTCACGGAAAAGATGGCATCTATCTCCTGCAGGGTAAGTCCACGCTGCGCAACAGGATTGTCCTTATGGACGAACACGGCTAGCATATCGATGGAAGTCTGTAACCCGACAGGTGGATACCCAAACTGTTTCTGGAACTGATCGATCTCCGCAGACTTCATGGCCCGGCTCATGGGTCCAAACTGGGCAGTCCCCGCGATCAACGCAGGCGGAGCGGTGCTAGAGCCTTTTCCTTCGATCTCGATCTTCACGTTAGGATACATTTTCGTGAAGCCTTCGGCCCAGAGGGCCATCAGGTTGTTCATGGTATCGGACCCGATACTTTTCAGGTTTCCCGATACTCCTTGAACGGACCGGTAGTTCGGCAGAGCAGAGTCTACCCGTACTTGGGCCGTGACTAGGTACCCTACCAGGAGCAAGAATCCCAGGATTCCAAGCGCGATTCGTCTCATTGTCTCCTCCTCTTAATTGCTGTGTAAAGAGATTCGGCGAAGAGACAGTTCAGCTCTCCTCGACCTGAATCCGCTTTTCCACTTATACAATCCGGAGGAATTGTTAGAATTCTGTTAAGACTGTATTTGATTTTTATTAAACCGGCAGGTTACAAGGTCTACACGTCCATTGGACCTGGCTCAATGGCCTATAGCCCGGTACTTTTCGGTTTTTTCCGTGCTGGTTCCAATTCCCTCGCCGCTCCAGAGCTTCATGTAGGTGGCTACCGTAGGAGCCCCCGCAGCAAGCACTGTCTGGTGCACGGTAGCCGCTAGTTCCAGAAGCTTCCCTAGCGGACCTTCAACCACAGTTTCAAAGGGACCAACGGTGTAAAACAATCCCGTGCCGTCGATCGCTTGGATTGCCTGATCCACCATACTCCAAATTTTTCCCCGATCCACGATCCCCATGGGCAACACCTGGATCGCCAAAGCGGACGGAAGGTCATGAAACTTTTTCATACGGCCACCTCTTATATTTCTAAAATCCCACTCATCCTAACTCAAAGACAAACCGTCCCGAGTGGATCAAGAGCAGGAAAGCTCCGGCTGCTACCCCGAATCCTACAATGCAGTAGATCGTGTCCGTCCAAGTCCATTGGATTCTTTTGATAAAGGTTCGATTGGTCACTTCATCGATTCCCCGGGCCGCCATGGACAGGGATACTCGTTCCCCATGGCGTACCGCACCGGACAATAACGTGACCGCTGCTCGAAGAAATCCCTTGAAGGGTTTCCCCACCCCGCCGGATCGTACCGCGTGAGAATGCCGGATGATTTCTATGTCCCTCTTCAACAGGGGAATCACGTTCCATCCGGCGAAGAGGGCGAAGCCTGTGCGGGGGGAAAGACGCAGGTTGTTCATAAGGGAACGAATCATGTCGTAGGGATCCACCATCAGGATGTACCCCACCGAGAGGGAGACTAAAGTGGTGCTACGGAGAAAAACGGCTACTCCCCTCTGGAATCCGTCCACACCTTTCGCCGGGAAGAGCACGTTCAGAAAGAATAAACCGACTCCCACCCCCGAAAGGATTCCAACCGTTAGGAGGTACTTCCGTATGTTTACCTTACCGGCTAG